>CALZEZ010000150.1 GCA_945643825.1 uncultured Lachnospiraceae bacterium | reverse complement strand
ATAACGGAGTTTAAGCAGAAGACAAAATGCGAATCGGCCAGCGTGGTGGTTTGTCAGGACGAAGACATAGCATACTATGGGGATGCAGATCCGGCGAAACTTTACCAGATCGGGTCTATGACAAAGGCCTTCACCGGCTTAGCTGTGATGAAGCTGATAGAAGAGGGAAGAATTCTGCCTTCCGGAAGAGTATCGGACTATATATCCGGATTTTCAGTGTATTATGAGAATAAAGAGGTTGACATAACAATAAACGATTTGCTTTGTCACACCAGCGGCTTCACAAATTCAGAGAAGGACTATCCGAGTGCGGATGAAAATATGACGCTCACAGATTGGGTGCAGTGCATCAACGGAAAAGCGTTGACGTATGCGCCCGGCGCGCAGTATTCCTACTCCAATGTCAACTACAATCTGCTGGGAGCGCTGATTGAGAAGGTGACTGGAAAAAGCTATCGCGAATATATGGAACAGGAAATATTGCAGCCCCTCGGACTTGGGAATACCTATGTCGGGACACCGCCGGACACTGACAGAATCATCAGCGGATCGAGGCTTGGATGCCGGAGAACCTATGCTTTTTCTCAGCCGGTAAAAGAAGGAGCGATACCCGCAGGATATTTTTATTCCACAATAGAGGACATGGGAAGATGGCTGCAGATCTGGCTTGGCACGTCAGACATTCCCGTTACGTACAAGGCTGTCATCGAGAAAACGAAGGAGCTCCTGGCGCGGAATTCGGATTGCTATGCCGGTTGGGAAACCTGTGGAAACGGAGCAATAGGTCATTCTGGAGGAACCGCATGCTATTCCTCGAGAATTGTCTGCTCCATGGAGAGTCCGATCGGTGTATGTGTACTGACGAATCTGAACGTGGCTGCCTCAACAGACCGGTTATGCAATGACATCTACGCTGCGATGACAGAAACAGTGCCGAATGGATATGTGCAGGATGTATGGACAATTTTTGATCTTATTTTTACCGCAATTACCATTTGCGGATTACTTGT
The DNA here is from genome assembly GCA_945643825.1 of uncultured Lachnospiraceae bacterium. Lineage (GTDB taxonomy): Bacteria > Bacillota > Clostridia > Lachnospirales > Lachnospiraceae > UMGS2037. The sequence continues at coordinate 3,673 of CALZEZ010000150.1, read as the reverse complement.
GATATGCTTATCCATATACGGCAGAAGGCATACGCGGGCATTGCTTTGCTTCGATGTGACAGAAGCGATCCTTCTGGTCTGTATGCTGGTGATCATCCCCCTGATTTTTCAGGCCTCCTGGCAGGATATTCTTTTTATCTGGGCACCATGGAGCATGCTTGGCGGAATGCTTGTACTCGGGATGGATGTCATTACACTCACGATTATGATAGGAATAGGAAAGCATGCGAATCATAACAAGAAAAGTAGAGAATCAACCGCTGACCATCATTGTTGAATATCCGGAGCTTGATTGTGCAACACAGAGAATCCTGGGCAGAATCGAGCATTTGGAAACCTCGTTTGTTGGAAGGAGCGAGGAACGGTCTGCCAGAATCTCTGTTTCGGAGATCTACTATTTTGAAACAGTGGACAGAAAGGTTTTTTTGTATACGAAGGATGAGATTTACCGATTTGACGGAAGCATGGCGCAGATTGAGGAAGCATTAGAGCATACGGAGCTTGTCAGAGTCTCGCGAACCTGTATCATGAACACGGAGCATTTAAAGGAAATCCGGCAGATTAAGAACAGCCACCTGGAGGCTGTTCTGGACAATGAGGAGAAAATCATTGTTTCCAGAAAATATCTGCCGGACATTAAGAAACTGTTTACGAGCAGTCGCTGAAGGAGGAAAACAAGCTATGAAGAAAATTATTCGGGACACCTGTATTCTGGCAAGTATTATGATTCTTACGGTGTTTGCCATTTCTATTCTATGGTCGGGAATAACCGGAGAGATCCTGCTGGTATTTGAGCTGTTTGGCTTGTCATTTCTTCTTACGGTTGTGATTCATGCATTTGACAGCATGGTATCGCTTCCGATTCTGTACTGTTATTTTGTGAAGTATCTGCTGGTTACCTGTGTCGTGCTGGTTTTTGGCTTTATTGTAGGGTGGTTCTATCGAAGTAATTTCTGGATGGTCTTTCTCTATGTGGCAATCGTATTTGCAGCGGCATACCTTCTTGATATGCTTGTCACGCAAAGGGATGTGGAATATATCAATGAAAGACTGAAAGAAAGAGAGCGTGCGGACTCTACTTCTGTTGACAAAAGCGACCGCTCGGTCGTATAATCCGCAGATGTACATGTTTTATATGGTGACTAAGCAGTACATCGATGAGTTTTGCAGAGTATATTCGGCCGAAGGGAGAGAGGAAAGAAAATGAAGCAAAGATTAAGGAAGTTTGGTATACTGGGTGTGATCAGCCTGTTGTCCTATACGGCGATGGTTGTCTTTTCACCACTTGCCTATCCCGGATATAACTGGCTTAGCATGGCGGTAAGTGATCTAAGTGCAGAGGGTGCACCCTCGCAGGCGCTAGCGAATCAGCTCAATGCTTTGTTTGGTCCGTGCGGGTTAGTGTCGATCATGGCAGTATGTCTGGGCGTAGCGGAATGTAGATCGAAGGTGTTGAAGATCGGTATTTACTTCTTTGCCGCGATGGAATGGGTATGCGATGTCGGGTATAATCTGTTTCCCTGGGTAAGTGATGCATCCGCAAGTCATCCACAGAATGTGATGCATCTTGCGGTGACGGTTGCAGTGGTTGTTTTATCACTGGCATCGTTAGTTACAGTCGCAATCGGAGCAAGGAAGGAAGAGCTGAAATCTCTCAGCATATGGGCTATTGTCTGCCTTGTGGCGATGCTGTTAGGACCAATCGGAACAGGTCTTCTTCCGGCAGCAGTATTTGGTCTGTTTGAACGATTCAGTACCTTTTCCGCGGTAGTATTCAATGCAGTTTTAGGTGTTTACCTTATGCGAGGTCGCTTTGAGCAAAAGAGCGAGTAGGATAGCCTTTATGGAGGAACTACTGGAAATAAAGCGAAAAATAGAGTACTTTATATGGTAGAAGGAGTGTTAAGGAATACTATGTATTATGTACCGGATGGCACGAGTCAGTGCGGATATTATGAGTGTGAAGAATGTGGAAACAGATTCCTTGATCTTAAAATTGGTCCGAAAATCGTCTGCCCATATTGCGGAGAAGAGCCCAATATGGAAATTGGTCCGGACGAGGAAATGCCGCAGATCGTCGAATCCGCGAAGCTTGTGCAGATGATTGAGGGCGAGGAAGAGGTAGAGAAAATGGATACGCTCCTCTCCTTAGCCGTGACAGGCGGAGACTATAGCTGGATATAGGATATAAACGAGAGGACATACGAGATGCTTGGAAAGATACAGGGAAAGCAGCTATGCCGTTATGTACCGGATTATGTTCTGTTTGATCTGGAGACAACTGGTATATCTTGCTATTATGATGAGGTTATTGAGATCTCTGCGGTTAAGGTGCGAAATGGCACAATTGTTGAGGAATTCAGTGAGTTAGTAAACCCGGGAAGACCGATTCCTGTGCGTGCCAGTATGGTAAATCATATTTATGATGACATGGTAGCTGGGGCACCGGATTTTGAAGAGGTACTGAAACGTTTCCTGGCGTTCATCGGGGAGGATGTCCTCGTGGGACACAACATACATACCTTCGATATGAAGTTTTTGTACAGAGACTGCCAGAAGTATTTTGGACAGACATTGACTAACGATTATGTGGACACATTGAAGCTTTCTAAAGTCGCATTTCCGGATTGGAGACACAGGAGGCTTAGTGATCTGGCAGAATATTTCGGAATATCAACTATCGGAGCGCATCGGGCACTGACGGACTGTAGGATAAACCAACAGGTGTTTGAGCTTCTTGCGCATTCCTAAAACATTTGTTGACACAGTATTTCGAGCACTGACTTTGGCAATGGCATCTAACAGCCGCTGATTCCTTTGCTTCGAAATTCAGTCGGGCTGCATCCCGTAGAACGATGAAATACCTTGCTGAAATGAAAGGAATCCGGATAACCGCATTTTTCGCCGATGAGCGAGACCGGAAGATTGGTTTTCTGCAGCATATCTCTGGCCATATTCATTCTGTATTCCCTCAAGTATTTCGAAGGTGTTGTCTGTGTTTCCGCCTGAAAAATTTTAGTCAGATAGGAAGAAGAAAAGCCGAGTGTCGCAGCGATATCTCCCAGATCAATTGCCTCATGAAAGTGGTCATGAATATGATTTTTTACGGCGGTGACAATTTCAGCAGCAGAGTAATCGGAGGTCATGTCCATTTCGGACAGATGCATTCTCTGGCGATACTCGTCTAAGAGTCTCTCAAGGAGTGATGAGAGTTCCTCCTTATTGATTGGTTTTAACAGATAATCCATAACATCGTTCTGAATGGCACGTTTGGTGAATTCAAAGTCAGAGTAGCCGCTGATAATGATACACTTCAAATCCGGATATAGCTGATGCACCTTCGCGATCAGCTCAAGACCATCCATGACCGGCATGGAAATATCGGTAAAAAGATAATCCGGTTGTGACTGTTTGAGAGAAGCTAGAACGTCTCTGGCATTATAGAAGATACCTGTAACGATAAAAGAATCATTTGCCCGTTCGATGTTTTTCGCAATGTTACCCGCAATCATCTTTTCATCGTCTACTACGTAGACAGAAATTTTCTGATTAGCCATCTATGCTACCTCCTATTGTTACCATAGCTCCGCCATAAATCGTATTCTCAATTCGCATATAGTGTTTGTTATGATATAGAAGCTTAAGGCGGATGTAGATATTAAGAAGCCCCATT
>CALZEZ010000149.1 GCA_945643825.1 uncultured Lachnospiraceae bacterium | reverse complement strand
TCGGGATATTACGCCGACGGCAACGAGCTGACCGATATTGAAAACTCCGCTGTATACGGACATCTGTGTCTCATTCAGATGCAGATAATCCACCTGACCGATATACCACATACTCCAGTCGAACTGCCATACCATATAGAAGAAAACAACCGTAATAAAAAAATTCAGAAAAGACCTTGATTGAAAAATCTGTTTAATGTTGCCTACCACAGAGGAAGGGGTGATCGCCTCCGCGGTGCGATCCTTCACCGGAACAGGAATTTTGGAAATAATGACTGCCTGCGCCAGAGCGATTATTGCACAAAGAAAGAAAAATATCTGCAGAATCTGAAGCTTACCGGAAGAATCTGCACGATGGCTCATAAGTACCCCGCACAGAATCGGTGCACCGATTCCAATCAGAAACATATAGCGGTTACGATGGGTCAGAACCTGATTCTGCTCCTTTGGTGAGACGGCATTGCCGAAAAAATTCTGCCACTGTGCATTATATAGAACCGTGCTACCAACCGTAAATGCCAGTGCAAGGAAGAAAAGCGGAATCCGAAGAGCCTCCGAGAAGGGGACAAAGGCTAGCAGAAAGTAGCCGGCGCCCATCGTGAAAAGTGTGATCATGGGCACAGTCCGGGAGCTTTTGAGCCGATCTGATAAAATACCGAGAGGAAGGAGCAGGAGCATGGCTACCAGATTCGGGATAGTCTGAATCAGCCCAATCTGACTGTCGGTAGCTCCAAGATTGGTGGCAAACAGGTTATTTCCAAAATTGTTGATGGAACCGGTAAACTGTAAAAGGATTCCTTCCAGTGCAAACAGAGTAAGAAGACGCAGCATGGTATTTTTCTCCTCCAAATCGTAAAACCGCATCTATCATAGGGTAAAAACAATTTGAAAGCAATACACAATTCTGCTAAAATAATTATTAAGTTTGCTTTATTTGACTGGATTACAGCATTACACTGAGGATAATCACATGTTTGATACATACAGTACGTTAACATTTAGCTCGCTAATAAGCTTTATTCTTTTGCAAATGGGAATTATGGCACTCATGTTTGGTGCCTATAATCTCATGCAAAATCGCAGATCAAAATCAGTCATTCTGATGTTCAATATCTGTATCTGTGTGTTTTTTTGGGACTTTGGCTATGCGTGGATGAGCCTTTGCTATGATGCGAACTTCGCATATATTCCGAGAGCGATTGCGTTGCTTGCAATTATTTTCTATATGTTTTATACCCTGCGGTACGTTGCGCAGATTACGGATTATCCGAAGAGAAAGCTCTGGATTTTTTTGTCCGTTGTAACAATTTTATCGCTTGTGTCGTGGTGCAAAATCATTCAGCGCGATGCAGTGAGCTTTGTGGCAACACCATGGGGATTCTGGTATACCAGTAAGATGTCATGGGGAAGAAGCTTGCAGTTTGCGTGCAATATTGCCTGTCTGTTTGAGTATTATGTGATTCTCCGCTATGGGAGAAGAAAGGCATACCGTAAGCGGGATGAATATGTTCTGAAGCACTTTGCATGGTTTGGACCAATTCTGACAGCGGGATATCTGCTGGATACCATTGTTCCGAGCGCGTTCCAGGTGCCGGCAATACCGGGCAGCAGTATCAGTGCCTTTTTTTCGGCAATGATCCTGTTAAGAATTTCGCAGAGGAACAAAACCTTTGGTCCTTCAGAAATCAATGTCTCAGAATATGTATTTCGTGATGTAAAGCTGCCGGTTATCATCACAGACAGCTTTGGAAAGATTGTTCTTTACAATAATGCAACGAAAAAATTACTGGCATGTGAAGACAAGGAACTCATGCAGAGAAATCTCGCCATTTTTTTCCAGACCTATGAGCAGGGGATGATGAAGGTCGTTGGAACTGAGAAAATCTGTAAGATGGATAAAACCGACGTAAAAGATGATTTTGACGAGCTACTCTATTCCATTTATTTTGTGCAAGATGTGACCAAAGAGCAAGAGAACAGGCGGATGCTGGAAGAGAGCAGGGCGGTAGCGGAGGAAGCAAGCAGGGCGAAAAGTAATTTCCTCGCCAACATGAGTCACGAGATCCGCACACCGATGAATGCGATTATCGGCATGAGCGAAATCGTGATGCAGGATACCGAGATCTCAGAAAAGACGATGTCGCAGGTGAATGAGATTTACAATGCGGGAAATCATCTGCTTGGTATTATCAATGATATTTTGGATATTTTAAAAATTGAAGCGGGAAAGTATGAATTAGTGTCGGTGGATTATGAACTTCCGGGACTGATCAACGATGTGAGCAGCATCATCTCAGTAAAGGTTCAGGAGACAAATCTGAGATTCTTGCTGGATATTGATCCGACCCTGCCAAGAAAGCTGGTCGGAGATGAGAACAGAGTTCGGCAGGTACTTTTGAATATACTGGGCAATGCGGCAAAATTTACCCAGAAGGGAAGCATTACACTTTCCGTTTTCTGGAATCATAATGAATCGGATGCGAGAATCTATTTCGATGTGACCGACACCGGAATCGGAATTAAGCCGGAAGACCTTGATAAGATTTTCGGCGAATTTAATCAGGTGGACACCAGAAGGAACCGTAATATTCAGGGAACCGGACTCGGACTGGCTATCAGTAAGCATTTAGTAGAGCTGATGGATGGGCAGCTTACCGTGGAAAGCGAGTACGGAAAGGGCAGTACCTTTCATATTGATATCAGACAGGAAGTCAGACGCTACACAGAGATTGGAAACAGCGTAGCGGAGGCATTGCAGAATCATCAATACAGCACGATACTTCGCAATAAGCAGATTGAGATTATTCCAAGACCCAACGCAAAGATTCTTATCGTCGATGACACAAGACTCAATCTGCTGGTAGCCAAGGGCGTGATGAAAAAATATGAAATGCAGATCGACACTGCTGACAGCGGAATGAAGGCAATTGAGATGGTGCAGCAGAAGGACTATGATATCGTGTTCATGGATCACATGATGCCCGAGATGGATGGCGTGGATACCACCAGAAGAATCCGGGCGCTCGGCGGGAAATATGAAAAACTGACAATCATTGCGTTTTCTGCCAATGTCATCAGTGAGGCCAAGACACTTTTTCTTGAAGAGGGCATGCAGGACATTCTCTGTAAGCCGATAGAGATGAAAGCGTTAGATGAGATTATAAATAAATGGTTACCGGTCGAATAAACATGGAGTCTAATGCGAAAAATCATGCTGATGCGATGATTTTTCGCACAGCACTTTGTGCCGCAGGCGCCACAAAGTAGCCCTTATCGCAGAGCCAAATCTGACATTTGGCTCGCGATTTCTCCGACGCAAGCGTCTGCGGAATGGAGGCTTCTATGCAGAAAATATGGATTGTGGGATCGCTTGGAAGAATCGGACAGGCGCTTCTCAAATTGTTGGACGTAACAGAATATGAGCTGTTTGCAACGGATGTGGATGAGGTCGATATCTCGCAAGAGACACAGGTGACCAAATACATGACGATGAACAGACCCGATGTCGTAATAAACTGTGCCGGTTATCATGATGCCTCTCTTGCGGAAAATGAAAAGCAGGATGCAGACATGGCTTATAAGGTAAACGCGGTCGGAGTGCGCAATCTTGCACAGGCGGCGCAAAGCATCGGCGCAAAGCTGATTCAGCTCTCCACCGATGATGTCTTCTCCAAGCCATCGCAGGAGCCCTATAATGAATTTGACGAGGTTGCCCCCGCTGACATCTATGGAAAATCCAAGTACGCGGGCGAAAGATATGTTCGTGAGCTTATGACACGTTATGTCATCATCCGTAGCTCCTGGGTCTATGGAATCGGGGATGACTTTTTAGACGAAGTAATACGCGCAGCGAAGGATGATAAAGCTCCTGTCCTGACATTAAAAGACAATGCCAGCGCAGTCCCCACCTCTGCAGCAGAGCTTGCCAGGATCATTAAGGTGTTTATTGACGAGGACCATTATGGTATCTATCATGCCGTTTGCAGTGGCGGATATTGTACGAGAGCGGAATTTGCACAAGAAATCCTAAAGCTGACAGGACTTTCGGATCAGCTCCGAATCGAAGTGCCTGCAAATGCAACAGAGAAATATTCGGTGTTAGACAACATGATGCTTCGCATCACCGGATTAGACTGTCCCGCAGACTGGCGTGAAACATTGGAAGCATATCTGAAGGAAACAGGGGAAATTGAGTAGTGGAGAAAAAACAGGATAATGCAAAGAAAAAAGTCGGACTCACAACGAAAATATTCATTGCGCTCCTTGCGGGAGCTGTTGCCGGAATCGTTATTCATTATGTTGTACCTGCTGGCTTTGTAAGAGATACGGTTCTTGTAAATGGTATTTTCTATGTGCTTGGCAACGGCTTTATCAGACTGATGCAAATGCTTGTTGTTCCACTCGTTCTCTGCTCTTTGATTTGCGGAAGCATGGCAATCGGAGACACAAAAACACTCGGCAAAGTGGGCGTAAAAACCATGGTATTCTATCTGTGCACTACCGCACTTGCCGTCTGCCTGGCACTTGCAGTAGCCTCTGTCATTAATCCTGGTATCGGAATGAGTATGAAGGATATCGATGCATCTTCGGTGACACAGGCTGCACCGGTTTCGCTCGTCGATACCCTGCTAAACATTATCCCGAAGAATATTTTCCATTCTCTTGCGAATGGAGACATGCTGCCAATTATCGTATTTGC
>CALZEZ010000148.1 GCA_945643825.1 uncultured Lachnospiraceae bacterium | reverse complement strand
TATTCTATGTGTAGACAGCTCTGATATTTTTCTCGCAAAGGCTGTTTATTATATGGAAGAATTTTTGCATGGAAGCGGATATGATTCTCTGCTTTGCTGCTCCGGTTATGATCTGGAGAGCAGAAAAAGCTATCTGAATCTGCTTCTCTCCAAAAAAGTAGACGCGATTGTCATGATCGGTTCGAGTCTCGTCGGGCAGACGGACGCAGAAAACCAGCATATTCGCGACGCTGCAAAGGAAATCCCGATTATGCTTCTCAATGCCTCCATCGATGCCCCCAATGTGTACTCCATTCTGGCAGACGATTATCATGGAATGTATCACGCTACGACTGCCATGTTAAAATCCGGAATTACTGACATCCTCTATTTCTACAACTCCCTATCGTTCAGCAGCAAGCAGAAGCTTGCCGGTTTCAAGGATGCGATGTCCGCCCATGGTATTTCTGATGTAGGGAAACGCACAACGTATTTTGAGGGAAGCCGAGAGGATTTGTCCGGCATGGCGGAGCACCTGATTAAGCTGCATAAATCCGGACTTCAATTTCATGGTCTGCTCGGCATGGATGACAGCACCGCTCTCGCTGCCGTGAAATATGCTAAGGCTATGGGATTGCACATTCCGGATGATCTTTCCATTATCGGATATAACAATTCTATCTTATCCAGATGCTGTGAACCCGAGCTGTCTTCGGTCGATAATCACCTGGAATTACTCTGCCGCAATCTCACTTCCACTCTGATGGACGTCCTCGCAGGTAAAAAGGTTTCCAGACGTGCGGTCTATTCCAGTGAGTTGGTACGCAGAGGCAGTACCAAGAATCCACTCAATTGAATTAATATATAAGGAGGTTTTAAACTATGAAACAATTTATGGATCAGGATTTTCTTTTATCCAATGAAACAGCCAAGAAGCTGTTTCACGATTACGCAGAGCCCACTCCCATCTTAGACTATCACTGCCACATCAATCCCCGCGAGATAGCGGAGGACAGACAGTTTGAGAACATCACGCAAGTATGGCTTGGCGGCGATCACTACAAATGGCGCTTCATGCGTTCCTGCGGTGTTGAAGAGAAGTACATTACCGGAGATGCTTCGGACAAAGAGAAATTTCTCGCATGGGCTAAGTGTCTGGGCAAGGCAATCGGAAACCCTCTCTACCACTGGTCTCATCTTGAGCTGCAGCGTTACTTCGGATACAACGGTGCCTTAAGTGAAAAAACTGCCGAAGAGGTGTGGGAGCTTTGCAATAAGAAGCTTGCCGATCCTTCCATGAGTGTAAGAAATATTATCCGTAATTCCAATGTCACCCTGATCTGCACAACCGACGATCCCGTCGATACTCTGGAGTGGCATGATAAGATCAAAGCCGATGAAACCTTTGATGTTCAGGTTCTTCCTGCATGGAGACCCGACAAGGCCATGAATATCGAGAAACCGGATTATCCGGATTATCTTGCAAAATTATCTGAGGTAAGCGGAGTCAAAATTAACTCCTTCACCGACTTAAAGGAAGCACTTGCCAATCGTATGGATTACTTTGCCTCCAAAGGCTGTTCTGTTTCGGATCATGGTCTGGAATATGTAATGTATCTGCCCGCCTCTGAGGGTGAAATCGAAAAGATTCTGACAAAGCGTCTGTCCGGAGCCAGTGTTACCCGTGAGGAGGAGTTAAAATTCAAGACTGCTTGTATGGTATTTGTGGGTGCCGAGTATGCAAAGCGCAACTGGGCAATGCAGCTTCATTATGGCTGCAAGCGTGATAACAATACCAAGATGTACGACAGGTTAGGACCCGACACCGGTTACGACTGCATTAACAACTATGCTCCTTCGGCACAGCTTGCAGATTTCCTCAATGCGTTGATCTCACAGGATGCGCTTCCCCGCACGATCCTCTACAGCCTAAACCCGAATGACAATCAGGCAATCGGCACAATCCTTGGATGCTTCCAGGATTCTTCTGCTGTCGGAAAAATCCAACAGGGCTCTGCGTGGTGGTTCAATGATCACAAGACCGGTATGCAGGATCAGATGATCTCCCTTGCAAATCTTGGAAATCTCTCCGGCTTTGTGGGAATGTTAACGGATTCGAGAAGCTTCTTATCCTATACAAGACATGAATACTTCCGCCGTATTCTGTGTAATTTACTTGGAACCTGGGTTGAGAATGGGGAATTCCCACAGGATTATGAGATTCTCGGTGAGATCGTGAAGAATATTTCGTACTATAATGCTGTGAATTATTTTGGATTTGATCTGTAGAATTGTTTGATATCAAAAGGGGCTGTCCGGTGTGGACAGCCCCTTTTTCATATTCTGCTTTTAATATTCCATTGCCTTTTCTTCGCCATTTAATACACGAAGTCCGCCCTGCACCAGTGCAAGGAGCTCGTCCTCACCCGGATATACCGTAACAGGAGCGATAAATCCTGCCTTCTGTGTCAGCTCATCGGTGATGGATTTATTGTATGCGATACCGCCGGTGATGATGATCTGGTCTACCTTACCTTCCAGAACACAAGCCATAGCTCCCATGTCCTTTGCCACCTGTAAAACGAAGGCATCCTTGACAAGTTTTGCTTTCTCGTCACCATTCTCAATCATTTTCATCACTTCACGCATATCGTTGGTTCCAAGATATGCATTTAATCCGCCGTTGCCGACAAGCATCTTGGTAACTTCCTTCTGTGTGTACTTACCAGAGAAGCAAAGCTTAACGAGTGCACCATTGGGAACCGCACCGGCTCTTTCCGGAGAAAAAGCACCGTCGCCGTCTAATGCATTGAATACATCGACGATCTTACCTTTTCTATGCGCACCGACAGAAACACCGCCACCCATATGAACGACGATAAGATTCAGAGAATCATATGCCTTTCCGGTCTCTTTTGCGTAACGCTTTGCTACTGCCTTCTGATTCAGTGCATGGAAGATACTTACGCGCGGAAGATCAGGATGTCCGGATAATCTTGCCTCCGGCATCAGCTCATCCACAACAACCGGGTCTACGATGAATGCTGGGATTCCAACGGGATCTGCAATCTCTTTTGCAAGGATGCCTCCTAAATTGGATGCATGCTGACCCATTACACCAACCTCAAGGTCTTTTACCAGAGCATCTGTCACAGCATAGGTTCCACCCGGAATCGGCTTCAACATACCACCGCGTCCTACTACCATGCCAAGGGATGCCACATCGAAGTTTTTCTCTTTTAAGAAATTCAGAATAATATTCTTACGGAAATCCTTCTGATCGATGATGGAAGCATACTGTGCAATTTCCTCGGTCGAGTGACGTAAGGTTTCTTCAAACAATAGGGTCTCGTCCTCAAAGACACCAATCTTTGTGGAAGTAGAGCCTGGATTAATAATTAAGCTTTTGATAGACATAAATCATTTCCTCCGTTACTTTATTTTACTGCTCATTCTTTTTTAATTCTTCTGCTACAACTGCTGCTAATGCAATCGAGTTAACCTTGGTTTCAAAGGTATCGGAACGGGATGTCAGAATGGCGGGAGCCTTTGTACCGGTCAGGATGCATCCGTTCTTCACTCCGGGAACCATATGTACAATTGCTTTATATACAAGGTTACCTGCATGGATATCCGGGAAAAGTAAAATATCTGCATCGCCCTGAATCTTACGATTGGTGGCGCCCTTCTCGATCGCTGCTTCTTTATCTATTGCAATATCTAACGAAAGAGGTCCGTCCACGATGCAGCCGGTAATCTGTCCTTCCTCGTTCATACGGGTAAGCTCTGCTGCCTCTACCGTTACCGGCATTTTGGGATTTAATACCTCAACAGCTGCCAGAGGAGCAACCTTCGGTGTATCAATGCCACAAGCCTTTGCAACATTTACAGAATAGTCGATAATGGCAACCTTATCCTCCAGTGTCGGATATGGCATAAACGCAACATCGGTTAAGAAGAGCAGGCGATCAATGCCCGGAATCTCAAATACACATACATGGGAAAGCGGTTTTCCGGTACGAAGACCAACCTCCTTGTCCAGAATACTCTTCAAAAAGGTCTTGGAATCCAGAATACCCTTCATATACATGTCAGCCTTGCCGTCATGTACCAATTTCACAGCCGTAAGAGATGCTGCCACGATATCCGGCTCGTTAATAATCTCATAACCGGTCAGATCCATCTGAAGTTCTGCTGCAATCTCGCGGATCTTCGGCTCATCACCGACTAAAATGGCATCTGCAATTCCACGTTCCTTTGCCGCCTTTACTGCCTCTAAAACTGCTTTGTCCTGCGCTGCGGCAACGGATACGATTTTTTTGTCGCACTCAGACACCTTCGATAATAATTCACTAAAATTCTTGCTCATTGGTAAAATGAACTCCTTTCTGTTTGTACGCGCTTTGTTAAAATAATAACACCGAACAGCCTAAATTGCAATGATCTGTGCAAACTCTCCACAACAGGCTTTTCGTAAATTCTCCGGTGAAAGCGTAATCTGCATTCCAAGCTTCCCCCCGCTGACTGTAATCTGCTCCAGCTTCTGCGCCGACTCGTCAATTCTGGTCACATACTGCTTCTTCATACCAATCGCTGTACATCCGCCACGAATATAACCTGTCACGGCATTGATATCCTTGACCGGTATCATTTCCACGGACTTCTCACCAACAGATTTTGCTGCTTTCTTTAGATCCAGCTCTTTCGCAATGGGAATCACAAAAACATAGTAGC
>CALZEZ010000147.1 GCA_945643825.1 uncultured Lachnospiraceae bacterium | reverse complement strand
TTAGAGGCAAAGCAAAGCAAATACCGGGATCTTTTGGAGGAATATCAGAGAAGATAAGAGGAAGTTAAGTGGTATAGAGAAAGGTTCCCCGGAATGGTACCGAAGGAAAGTGAGATTATTGCAAAACAGCTGCTGTGTCAGGAGAATGAAACGGCAGAAAGGGAAATGGAGATATATAAACTACTGCCAGAAGAGGAGCAGGAATTGGAAGCTTTATGTGAAAGATTCTTGGAACCTCTTCCTGAGAGGACAGAGATCGAACAACTTTTGGAGCTTGCACAGCAATATGATAGAATTGTTGTCCGTCAGATGCAGACGCAATTAACGCCGGATGAAAGCGGTCTTCTGAAAAGACTGTTGGAAAAATATGGTGGCAGTTTTCCGTTGGAGACGGAAATTGCACAGATATCAGCAAGATTCAGAACCTATACACAGCTCTTTAACTTACAGGGTGCAAAACAGCTTTCCATGCAGACAATTGAGGCAGTCGCAGCGGAAAAAAGCAAGAATTCAATGAGAAAATGGTACATAGTTGGGATGATATGTGGTGTGGTTGGCATTGCTTTTGGAGGTATGGCTTTTGCGACGTTGGAGACTAAGATCGGTGTCCCGATCGTGCTTATGAGTATGGTACTTGGTCTTGTTTCAGGTGGCTTGTTTTTGGCGGGTGGAAGAAAAAAGGTGCAGCCGCCAAATCCGGCATTGGATAGAATACGAATGGAAATAGCATCGGACAAGGAACAGATGAATCAGATTCTTGCAGATGTTGAGGATTTTTGCCAACAATATAATCTGGTATATGATGAGAACAGCTTTCTTGATGATTTACGACAGCTCCAGAGTGATATTTCACGATATCAGCAGCTGATCGACAGACAAAGTGAGGCCAATCGCATTGGTGAGGATAATAGGAGTGATGAGATAAGACGGAGGTTAGAGCAATTTCTTCTTCGCAATAAGGAGACAATAGACACGCAGAATGGGTTTTATCCGTTACTATTGCGCTGTAAGGAGAAACTGAAACGATTTTGCCAGTTGCGGGACAAGAAGGAGGCTTACAAGCTGGCATATAAGAGGTCTTGCGACAATATACGGAAGGTTGAGAGCTTTTTGAACCAATATCAGATTCCAAAAGAGAATGATCTAAGAGAGCAGCTGTCTGTTATGTTAAAGGATGTTCGGGAATATGAGATTCTTGCAAATGAGAGAAACAGAGCGAAGAGTCTGCTTGAACAGTTTAGTGAGAACGAGAAAATTGAAAGCTTATCTGCTATACAGAAACCGGAGCAGGGGATTTCGCTGGAAGAGCTTGCTGACGATTTGAAGGTAATAGCAGTCCGGTTGGAAGAATTGTATGTGATAGGAAAAAACTATGAGGAACGTCTGGAACAATTAGAAGATGCAATGGAGGAGATGAAGGAGACCAGACTGGAGCATGATGCACTGCAGGAAGAGATTCAACAGGATAATCTTCGGTATGGTTTGCTTGTGCATACCAGAGATTTATTAGAAACAGCGAAAAGCAGCTTTACAAATCGGTATACAGAACCATTAATGAAAGGTTTCCATAAATATTATGATTTAATCGGCGGTACTGACAGTGAGTTTCAAATGGATGCCAATACAAACATTCAGATTCTGGAGGGCAGTCTTCCAAGAGATCCAATGTTTTTCAGCACCGGAAAAAGAGATTTGATTGGAATCTGTATGCGTATGGCACTTGTGGAGGCCATGTATGGAGAGGAAAAGCCGTTTTTGATTATGGATGATCCGTTTGTGAATCTGGACGAGGAAAGAACAAGAGGTGGACTAGCTCTTTTAGAGGAAATTGCTAAGAGATATCAGGTGATTTATTTTACGTGCCACAACAGCAGATGTTAGAGAGGATAAGAGAATGAGCGATGAGATTAGAAGAGTGAATCGAAAACTGATTCACAAAGGGAAATTGGTGAAATTTTATGAAGATACTGTAGCAATTCCAAACGGGAATACTGCAGTCTGGGACTATTTGGAGCATCAGGGAGCGGCAGCTGTTGTTCCGGTGGACGAGGATGGAAAGTTGCTCATGGTAAGGCAATATCGTAATGCGCTTGACCGGTTTACGCTTGAGATTCCGGCGGGTGGTTTAAATGGACCCGAAGAACCTACTATTCTTGCAGCAAAGAGAGAGTTGGAAGAGGAAACCGGCTATGTGAGTGAGGAGCTTGAGAAATTGCTCTCCCTTCGTACAACGGTGGCGTTTTGTAATGAAAAAATAGATATCTATGTCGCACGTAACCTTAAACCTGGAGTACAGAATTTGGATGAGGATGAGTTCATTGATGTGTATCGTTATTCTGTTGAAGAATTGAATGAAATGATTTATTCCGGGAAGATCGAGGATGGTAAGACGATAGCCGCAATTATGGCATATCAGTGTAAATATCTGCATAGAGTATAAAGAGTAATTGAAGCACTGGAGTCCGGATGTATCATAGAAGATTACTTTGTGCCTTTGTAATACGATTCCTTCTCGGAATTGTATTGGGGGCATTGCTTTTACACTGGCAGAAGAGATACTTGTTGTATCAGGTCGGATTTTTGAATGAGAGCACCCTCAAACGTTTGGAAATGTTACCATTTCAGCCGAGGGTGCTCTTTCTGTTTTATTTGAAAAAATGTTTTGGCTATTATATGATGTTATTTCTTCTTTCTGCAAGTGAGTTTCGAAGGAGAGGAATTGATCTTGTCAGTATTTCCATGGGCATTTTGCAGGGAGCCTTTCTTGCAACTGCATATTCGCGTTTTGGACGATGGGGAGTGGGACTCTATTTTGCAGCGCAATTTCCGGGAGGAATTGCCTGGATGCTTTCTTTTTTTGTGTTCTATGTGGTATGTCAGACACAAACGGATTATCATATATGGCAGGCGCTTCTTCTGGGAGCTGGTTTTGCTATAGCTGGGGCGTGGGCTCAAAGCTATGTGAATCCATTTCTTCTTCAAAAATTTTTACATATCTTTTTCTCCAAGATATAGTAGACATAACATGACTGGCTCCGATATGTTGTATCATTAACTGAAAATGACCAGAAAACCGCATAAATACTGGGAAAAATCCATTTGCTTTTCCCAAAATCACAAGATATAATGGGAGCTAAGAATGGATTTTGTTGACATAAATTAGGTTGGAAGGAAACCATTAGTATGGAGAGAGAAATCGAGGAATTTATCGATTATATGCATAGTGCCAAAAAGGCCTCCACAAATACGGAATTGTCATATCGACGGGATTTGAATAAATTGGCGCAGTTTATAAAGCAACAGGGAGTGGAAGACGTGAGTAAAATCACGGTGACACAGATTAATTCCTATATTTTATATCTGGAGAAAAATCATTTTGCTGCGGCAACAATATCAAGAAATATTGCATCAATCAAGGCCTTTTTTCATTTTCTGTTTAAAAACGACAGAATAGAAGAGGATATATCAGAGAATCTGAAGGCACCCAGAATTGAGAAAAAGATACCGGAGATTATGTCTCAGGAACAGGTGGAGAAGTTGTTGGCTGGACCAGACGGGACAAGTCCAAAGGAAATCAGAGATAAGGCGATGTTGGAATTATTGTATGCAACCGGGATTCGGGTCTCTGAGCTTATAAAGCTTCAGGTGAAGGATGTGAATCTTTCTATGGATTTCATTGTGTGTAGCGAGAACATGAAGGAACGAGTTGTTCCATTTGGAAAGGAAGCAAAAACAGCCTTACTCAGATATCTGAATTCCGCCAGAGAACAGATGGTTGAGGATCCGAATGAGAAAATATTATTTGTAAATTATTCCGGGAAGCCGATGAGTCGTCAGGGCTTTTGGAAGCTGATAAAGTTCTATTCGAAAAAGGCTGGCATTGAAGCGGACATTACGCCTCACACACTGCGCCATTCCTTTGCAGCACATCTTGTGGAGAATGGTGCGGATTTAAAATGTGTTCAGGAGATGCTAGGGCATTCTGATATCTCAACTACACAGATCTATGCGGCAATGTCACATAATCATTTACGCGAGGTATATACGAAAGCTCATCCCAGAGGATGATTCTTGAGGTTACTATTATTATGAGAGATCATTTTACACAATTTGATTCAAAATTGTTTGATATTTTATCGGAGAGTTCCCCCAATACATTCTTTTTTGCTGCGAATGTGAAAGAGAATATAGCCAGATGGTCGAAGGGAGCTGTGGATTACTTTGGTCTTGAGTCAGAAATTTTGTTTCCGGCAGAAGAAAAGTGGGGACAGCGAATCCATCCGGATGACTATGTAGTGTTTTCAAGAAGCTACTTTGAAATGATTCATCATATTACGGATATGCATGATTGCGAGTATCGCATGAAAAATGCACAGGGAGAGTATGTCTGGGTAAACTGCAGGGGAAAGATGACCTATGATGCAAACAATAATCCTGATTTCTTTGCAGGCTTTGTGACCCGGCTTAGCACCCGGAATCTTATCGACTCCGTGACAGAATTGTGGACGATTTACTCATTCCGAAAGGATGTAGAGCAGATGCTGGCTAGTAATAAGCCGGGGGCGATCATTCTAATCAATATTCAGAACTTTAAAAAGGTGAATGATGAGTATGGATACTCATTTGGAGATAAGGTTCTTCATCAGATTGGGAGAATCCTATTAGAGCTGAAGGATTCAAAGTCTTCGGTATATCGAATGGATGGTGCAAGCTTTGCTTTCTTGATGCAAGAAGGTACAAAGGAGGATATGGAATACA
>CALZEZ010000146.1 GCA_945643825.1 uncultured Lachnospiraceae bacterium | reverse complement strand
GTCCAGTTGTTTCCAAGCGTCTGGAGGCTTGTGTTGTAGTCTCCGTTTGCCATATTCGTCAGGTTTCTTGCCACATTTTCCAGTGTCTCCGCCTGCCTCTTGGCCTGGTCAAAATTCATTTGTATCGTGTATCTGCTAGCCATCCCGATCTACCTCCTAAACGATTACGTCCCCGGGCAGGGTCATGGAAAACTCTTCAATCTGTTTCTCCACATCGCTGTATACACCGGCGATTTCCAACAAGTCCTTCGGATGCTCTGCGAGGCGTTTGAGAATCTCCTCCACCTCATCCACCAGATCGGCGTACTGTTGTCTATGTACATCGCCACCATCTCCTATCCAGTAAGTAGCGGTTTTGTCCACATAGGATTTTAACTGTGTAAAATGTGTGGTCATATCTGCGACCTTGTTGGATACCTCAGTGCTTTTGGCTTTCAGCTCCTCCGGTGTTACCAGAATCTTCGCGTTCTCTATCATGTCAACCTCCTAATCACCCGATCTTGATGCTGTCGATCGTACTGCTTACCTCTGCCTCACATTTCGTGTAAAGCCCAACGGCATTATCGATGCTTGCAATGATTCCATCCACCGCAGTCGCCAGCTCCTCGAAGGCCTGCTTATCTGCCAGAAACTGCAGCTTAAACGCCTCACTGGATGGACCGTCCCAGGTTGCATCTAACGCCTCAACCGCCTGAAACATTCCTTCCATATCCTTTCTTACCGCGGAAAGCATATCTGCCATATTGCTGGCATCCGATCGTAACGTGCTGATGTCAACTTCCACTATATCCGTCATTGCCATACCCTCCTTCTCTGCTAATAAATGAAATCAACCTGCTTCTGCAGGGTATCAAAGCCCGTCGGTGCCGTGATCGTAATCCATCCCGTGTTCATCTGAGGAATGATCTTCGTTCCCTCAGCATGCTCCACGATGTTTGTCTCACAGTAGTGATAGGACTTTGCCACTGATTCCAGGCATCCCAGCAGTTTATTCTGATCTCTTCTCTCTTCTTCCATTCTCGTCATGATATTCTGAACGGTTCCGGTCACATCCCCAAACCCTGACATTGAGCTCAGCTTCGTCTTCACATCAGAAACCTCGCCAATCAGACTCGACATCCTGCGAATCTGACCCTGCAGCTGTCCGGAAACCGTCTCCATGTTCCTAACATTTACCTGAAACATACGGTTACTTCCTTTCGATGATCCTAACTTACCATATGTCGGACGATTTGTGTGATTCATCCGACAAACGACCTGTTTCTTTGGCTGAATGGCATCTTTTATACTAACAGGAGTCTTTCTCCACTTCTGACACCGCTCTCCCGCAGTGTCCAGGCGCGGTCTAATATCACCTGACCACTCTGACTGCACAGCAGAAGATCCTTCTCATCTCCCTCCAGATGACTCATCTCCTTCTGACAAATCATGCTCACCACTTCATCCATAATCTCTGCAACCGTAGCATCCTCATCCAAACGAAAATCGTAGGTGTTATCCAATGCCGGCACGGTAATATCCACCAGTATCATTTTAACTCCTCCTCCGCTTCTTAAAGACTATTCTCCAAAAGAAGCTCCCAAAGTCTTTTCTCTGTATAAAGCTCGTAGGTTTTGTCGTCGCCCTGCTTTTTCTCCAGCCAGTAATTTACCGGCATCGGAAATACGGAAATTTTCTCTGTCTTCGCCACCTGCTTTTCCGCAAGCTCATAACAGGAGAACTCATATCCCATACTTTCAGGATATTCAAAATCCGCATGCTTTTGCTCCAAAAGTGCAAGCATCTCCTCTTTACTCTGAAGAGCTGCGATATCCTCTCCCAAAGGTTGCACCGGAAGAAATTCCTTCGCTGAAAGGATCTCCTTCCATTCCGGCTTCTCATACAAAGCCACCCGCACTGCACCATGGTCGCGCTCGCTCTCTTCCATGGTTACGACACGATCTGCCAGGTAAACACAAAGATGTCTGCCGCCCGGTCTGCGAATGTCAATCACCTTTTCTACCTTCTGCAAGGTTCTGACAATTCCTCGATAAGGTTCGAGCAGCGAAAAGGTTGTCTGATTCTCCCCGGTATAAGAGAAAAAGCCCTTCTCTACCATCCGGTGTAGAATCAGATAGGCATTTTGTTCCTCCTCCAATTCCTCTTCCAGTAGCTGCAATGCAAAGAATCGCTTGATTCCCGCCATGGATGCCAGAAATCGGAATTCCTCCGACCGTAATATGATGTATTGCTCTAACTTGGTTTCCATCTCGCGCTCCATCAAAGTAATTTCAAATCCTTAAATTCCGGTTTACAGCTCCTGGACAACGGCACTGAAATCCCATGGGAAAGCCAGATCATGCTCTGGGAAAGCTGCACCTTTTCAATATAATATTTGTTCACAACAAAGCTGCGATGGCAGCGAAGAAAGTTGGCCGGCAGCACCTGAAGCAGATTCTCAAGCGTATCGTAAAATGCTACTTCTTTATTCTCCAGTCGCAGAAACAGTTTCTTTTCCCTTGCTTCTATATAATAAATCTGTTCATAAGGGATACGAGTCTGCCCTTCCTTACTTTCAACCACAAATGCATCCTTACTGTCTTCCTTTAGCAGGGAGATGTAGCGCAGGATGAGGTCTTTGCATTTTTCCCGAAACTCTCCGTCGGAAAATGGCCGAAGCAGAAGGCTTGATGCCAGTATTTCCGGTTTTACATATTCCATCGGCGAGATGGTGTTATCTGCAATCAGCATTAAGAGCATGTCCATGTGCTTCTTACGGATGTCCTCTAACGCCGTCAGGCTTCCCGCTGTCGTCACATCACAACAGGCCAAATGGATAAGTGGCTCCTTACTCGCGTATTCCATTGCCTTCTGCAACGATTCTGTGTGGAAAACCTTCCACTCGTCCTCGGTCAAAACCGCTGCCAGATCCATGATCTGGTTTTTTATTCTGCTCAGTTCTTTCTCTCTGCTGTTATAGGAAAGCATAGAAACCATTGCAAACTATCCTTTCACATTCGGTAATACAACCTGTACCACGCTGTCTTCGTTGCCGGCAGGAAGCAATCCCACACCCGGCTTGGTCGGCTTGCTCTGCATAGCAAACGGCAGATGACTGTAATCAAAATACCGTAGGCTCGAAACATTTCCGCCCAGATGAATACCTGTTCGGAATCCAACCATGCAGTCATAAACCTTCTTGCCGAGCACTGCACCCACATTGTCCGGATTAATGCCAATAAAGAAGAATACGTTATGCAGTTTTCCTTTCTCCGCAATGTTTTCCACAAACGGAGATACTCTAGGAACCTGCACTCCAAGATCCTTGTAAATCGAAGTCACAAAAGCCGTCATATCTGCCACAATCAGGAAATACGGCTCCTCGGACTGCATTGCATCGAAGATCTCTCCTTCGTCCTTTCCGCTCTCTAACAGCTCGCGTTTGAGCTTGTTGCGCTTCTTAAACGGCTCCACAAGCTCCACGAAGAATTTAGCCTGCTCTTCGGCTGTACTGATGTAGCGCGCTCCGGTTTTCTCTGCCGTCAGCTTCAGCTCCTGTCCATCGGTCTCAAAGACAACAACCTTTCCGTTCTTGGCTGCACAGCTGCGAATCAAGGCCTTCAGCACAGTCGTCTTACCGGTTCTCGCCTTGCCTGATACCAGATAGGTATAGGTTTTGGACAGATTGATGCTGTATACATCAGCACTGCTGCTGTCATAACCAATCGGCAGATAGTACAGATCGGACGCAAGTGCCTGCACCTCATCGAGCTTTTCAAACTCAGACCAAACAGGTTTCTCCGGAATCACCGGTACGGCTCTTGCTTTTCTGCCAGTCCAATGCTGCGACAGAAGTGCCAGCTCCTCTTTGATCTTCTCGCCTCTGGTAAAGTCATCCTCGGCCTGTAAGGAGAGTGCAGTCTGGAACTCTAACGGAACATCGTTTACGACTGCAAGACCACGCCCCTTGACATTGCTTTCCGGAAGCACCTCCAAATGCATCTGTCTGGTCACATCCGAATAAGCGAAACGATCATTCATCTGCAGGGCGACAACCGTCTTAATGTTATCTCCCATTTTCATCGGTATCTCAGAGGAGGTAAAGCCGCTTGCTGTCAGAACCAGATAGATTCCGTAGCCCACGCCTTCCTTGGCGATACGAAGCATCTTATCGTCATAGGCACAATCGGTTTTCTCTCGAAAAGCGCCATAGTTATCCACTGCAATGATAATAGCAGGTACCTTGACACCATTTACCTGTGCATACTGAATGTAGTTACCACCGCGAAACAGCTTCTTTCGTTCTGCCATGATGCGTTCCATCATATGGAAGAACTTGGCAATCTTCTCGGTATCATCTTCCAGCATCACATCGCCCACATGCGGTGCATTTTCAAAGCACACCTGCATCTGGCTGGAAAAGTCCAGGATATACATATTCAACCAATCCGGACGGTACTGCTGCATCAATGCGTATAACAAAGACTGCAAAAAGGTACTCTTACCGGATACAATGGACCCCATAACTGCCAGATGTCCATTCTCGGCAAAATCAATGACAAGCGGGAACTGTGCCTGGTTAACCGGGTCATCGCAAAGACCAATCACGGTATCCAGACGCCATTTTCCTTCCGGCACCCGATAGGTACTGCCGTCAAAGCCAAAGCTCTTGTAGCCCTCCAGCGCGCTTAAATAGAGGTATTCGGGTAACAGTGGCATCCACAGCTGCATCTGGTGATCATATCCCTCTTCCCTTGCAACTGCGCCAAGGTAAGAAATGACTGC
>CALZEZ010000145.1 GCA_945643825.1 uncultured Lachnospiraceae bacterium | reverse complement strand
AATCGCTGCAACCACAGCCTTGGCAGGCCGTCGCGCAGCGACTTAGTTCAATTTCTATTTTGAACACAATTCGTTTGATAAAAGAAAAATGGCTCTGGGATGTAAATCCAAGAGCCGCTTTGTCTACAGTCTGAGGTGCCGCAATAAAATGTGGCACCTTGCTTCTTCATTTTCTAACGTTCTTTTCCCCAGAAAAACATTGCTACTGTTCCCGGACCGGTATGACTTCCAATCGTCGTCCCGATACTGCTGATCTCAATCTCTGTAACCTTGGGAAATCTTTCACGGATTAGCTTCTCAACCGCCTGTGCATCCTCGATGCAGTCCGAATTTGAAATGAATACCTTTCCATCGTAATCCGTTCCCTTTTCATTATACTCTTCCAGACGGTCTACAATGGTACGAATCACCTTGCTCTTTCCTCGAATCTTATTGCGAGGAATCAGCTTACCCTCTCGATCCACATGCATGAGAGGACAGATTCCCAACATACCACCCACAAATCCTGATGTCTTCGAAATGCGACCTCCTTTGATAAAGAAGGTCAGATCCGTTGAGAAGAACCAGTGCTGAAGCCGTAATTTATTCTCCTCTGTCCACTTGTAGAGCTCTTCTAAGGAATATCCTTCATCCCGAAGGTCAGCAATACGATCCATTAGGAGTCCATAACCAGCAGATGCTCCAAGAGAATCCACTACATATATTTTACGTTCCGGATATTTTTCCTCAAGCAAATCCTTTGCAATCATCGCCGAGTTCAAGGCTCCCGAAATACCGCTAGATAATGTTACATGGAGAATATCCTTGCCCTCCTTAAGGAAGGGTTCAAAATAACTGCAGTATTCCTCTACATTAATCTGTGATGTCTTGGTGTCGGCTCCATTTCTCATAGCCTCATAAAACTTATCAAATGGCATGGTCTTTCCAAGATCATCCATGTATTGAACACCATCTAACTCATAATGAAAGCAAATATAGGAAATCTCTCTCTTGATAAACCGCTCCTCCAGCAAGTCTGCTGTGGAACAACAGCTGATTACATATGAACTCACAATAAAACCTCTCTATTCTTCAGAATTCTCAGCCACCTTGCTTGCTCTGGCCGCAACTTCCTTCTCCTGTACATCACTGGGAGCCTGCTCATATCTGGCGAACTCATAAGAATACTCTCCACGACCACCTGTCATGGATCTCAAGTCTGTACAGTATCCAAACAGACAGCTCATCGGGATTTCTGCTTCAATCGTCTGCTTATTGCCTGGAGCAGGGTTCATACCCAGAATTCGTCCACGACGCTTATTCAGATCACCCATGATGTCTCCGGTGTAGGAATCCGGCACAACAACCTTCAAAGTCGCAATAGGCTCAAGTAATACTGGGCCTGCCTCCATAAATCCTTTCTTGAAGGCCTGAAGAGCCGCCGTTTTAAATGCCATCTCAGAAGAATCAACCGGATGGTAAGAACCATCATATAAGACAGCCTTGACGCCGACAACTGGATATGCAGCCAAGGGTCCCTTTGTCACGCCCTCCTGTATGCCCTTCTCAACAGCCGGGAAATAGTTCTTAGGCACAGCACCACCGACTACTTCCTGCTCAAATATATATGGAGTGTCCATATCACCGGATGCCTCAAAACGCATTTTAACATGTCCATACTGTCCATGTCCACCGGATTGTTTCTTATATTTATATTCTACATCCGATTTCTTTCTGATCGTCTCACGATATGCAACCTTCGGCTTGCAAAGCTCAACCTGAACCTTATATTCATTTAAGAGTCTGCTCACCACAACCTCAAGTTGTTGCTCGCCCATACCATAAAGCAAAAGCTGTCTGTTCTCAGCATCATTCACTACCTTCAGCGTCTGATCTTCATGCGTCATCTTCTGAAGTGACTGGGATGCCTTATCCATGTCTGCTTTGTTTGGAACCTTATAACGCATGTAGGTATAGGGTTTGCTAATCTCTGCTTTTCCATATTGAATCATAACCGCTTTGGTTGAAAGCGTATTACCGGTACGTGCCGCGGTAAGCTTGGCAATCGCTCCGATATCTCCCGCATGAAGCTCAGGGACCTCAATCGGCTTACTACCCTGTAATACATATAGCTTGCTGATATTTTCCTCAATATCTTTGTCCTTATTATAGATCTGATCTCCTGATTTCAGAACGCCGGAGCATACCTTAATAAGTGAATACTTACCAATAAACGGATCGACAATCGTCTTAAAGATATAAGCAGACTTCGGCTTCGAGAAATCATAATTTGCTTCAAAAATGGCATTTGTCTTTAAATTTACACCGACACATTTGCGTTGCTCAGGACTTGGCAGATATTTCACAATATCATCTAATAAGGTATAGATTCCCTGACATAATACAGAAGATCCCATACTCATCGGAACAATCGAACAATCATTGACATTAGTTCTGATTGCAGCTCGAATCTCAGCCTCAGAGAAAACCTCTCCGTTAAAATAACGATCCATCATATCCTCACTGGTCTCTGCTACTGCTTCCATCAGTGTATCGCGATATAGGGAAAGGTTTTCCTTACTATAATCCGGTATATCACATTCTACAACTTCTTTTCCTTCCCAACGATATCCCTTTTCTGCAATGATATTGACATATCCTACAAATTTTTCATTTTCACGAATCGGAAGATGAAATGGTGCCATCTTCTTTCCATACATCTGTGTCATCTGTTCAACAACATTCTTAAAGGAAGCATTATCAATATCCATATCTGTAACAAACACGAATCTTGGCAGATTGTATTTCTCACAGATTTCCCATGCCTTTTCCGTACCGACTTCCACACCATTTTTACCGGAAACAACAATGATTGCCGCATCAGCCGCAGAAGCTGCCTCTTCTACCTCTCCGACAAAATCAAAGCTTCCGGGTGTATCAAGAATATTAATCTTGGTACCCTCCCACTCAAGTGGAATAATAGATGTACTAAGGGAGATCTGGCGTTTCTGCTCTTCCTTTCCATAATCACTTACCGTGTTTTTATCAGACACCTTGCCCATACGCGAAGTGATGCCTGCAAGATAAGCCATGGACTCGATCAGTGTGGTTTTTCCCGCACCACCATGTCCCAATAAGCACACATTACGAATTTTGTCTGTTGTGTAAACATTCATAAAGCCTTCCTCCAGTCGATTATTTGATGGTTATATTTTACTAAATTTATTAACCCATTACAAGTTCTTTTTGATATTTTGCACAAATTGACTTTAAGGCGTTAAAGTGTTATTCTATGAGAGAATATTGGACGAGGAGAATATCAATATGAGAACACCCTGTTGTGGTTTCATAGGTCTGGGTCTCATCGGCGGCTCTATTGCACGCGCTTTGAGAATTGCGTACCCCCAGATGCGAATGATTGCATTTGATAAGGATAAAGCAACCCTAAAGCTGGCGGAAGCCGATCATGTCATTAATGAAAGCTTCCCATTTATCGGTTCACAGTTTTCCACTTGTGATATTATCTTTTTATGCGCGCCGGTTTCACATAATGCCGAAAATCTACAGGAGATAAAAAAATATCTGTCTCCAGATACTCTTTTGACAGATGTTGGAAGCGTTAAGACGGATATTCATACGCATATAAAGAATGCAGGACTTGAAAAGCAGTTTATTGGTGGACATCCTATGGCAGGAAGTGAACGAACCGGCTATCTGAATTCCAAGGCTATGCTTCTGGAAAATGCTTATTATATCCTGACCCCCACCTCTGAGGTTTCGCAGGATAAGATAACTATGTACGAAGAGCTGGTAACCAACATGGGGGCAATTCCTCTTGTTTTGGATTATGCAACTCATGATTACATCACAGCAGCAGTAAGTCATGTTCCTCATGTCATTTCTGCTGCACTCGTAAACCTGATTCATGATCATGATTCTTCTGACAATCTGATGCGCATAATTGCAGCTGGTGGTTTTAAGGATATCACAAGAATCTCCTCTTCATCGGCACTTATGTGGCAGCAAATCTGCATGACCAATCAGGTCAACATCGTCAAACTACTCGATGACTATATTGACTCTTTGTCAGCAATCCGCAACTCCATTTCATCGGAGGATGCCACAAAAATGTATGATTTTTTTGATGGAGCACGTATCTATCGGGATTCCTTCTCAAACCGCCCTAGTGGTCCAATCAAAAAAAATTTTGCAATTAAGATTGATATTCCTGATCATCCCGGTTCACTAGCAACCATTGTTACACTTTTGTCCGAGCATAATATAAACATAAAGAATATTGGCATTGCACATAACAGAGAATATGAGGAGGGTCTATTGTCCTTAGAATTCTATGAAGAGAGCAGTCATGATGCTGCTTATAAGCTCTTGACACAAAACGGATATAATGTTCATTAAAAAAACGGTACAACAAACTGTACCGTTTTTCTTATGCACTATTTCTTCATATTCTCAATTGTCTCGTATGTGCTGATTCTCGATGCATCCATCTCCGGCATTCCAATAAAGATTGCTCCATACTGAAAGCTGCCTTCTTCTACTTTCTCAATACGAACAATCTCTAAAAACGCATGCAACACTTCCTGTGTCCATATCGTCAGATAAGATTCATAGACAGCTCCTATTGTCAGAGTCTCTGTACAGACAAATCCAACTCCACTTTTTGAAACATCTGTTACCTCTATGGCAACATCCTGTCCCTCCATTGGCTTGTCCAGTCGCTTTATTATGATCCTTGACACAAAATACATAATGCGATCTTTCCTTCTGTGTTT
>CALZEZ010000144.1 GCA_945643825.1 uncultured Lachnospiraceae bacterium | reverse complement strand
ACCGGATCTTTACCTTTATCCTTTTCCTGCTCTTTATCCTTTTTGATCACTACTGGTTTGTTTCCAACAATCAGATCAAGCGCTTCACCCTCGATCAGCTTTGTGCCCTTCTTGTCAAGCTGCTCGGCTGCCAGATGAACCAACAAGTCAGAAATAAAGAAAACCGGGTCATCTTCACTCTCTCCGACACCAAGCTCTATTACCGTTCCATCTTTTTTTACAACAACGCCATGGATTGCGAGAGGAATAGTAACCCACTGATATTTCTTAATACCACCATAGTAGTGAGTATCCAGATAAGCATAACCTCCATTCTCATAGAGAGGGTTTTGCTTCACATCAAGACGCGGTGAGTCAATATGTGCACCCAGAATATTCATCCCCTCCTCCAACGGTTTCTCACCAATGTTGAAGAGACAAATCGACTTATTCATCCAGACAGCATAGACCTTATCCCCTTTTTTTAATGTCTCGCCCTTTTTTATCAGCTCCTGTAGCTCACGATAACCGGATGCCTCCACAAGATTTACAATCGCATCCACGCATTCCCGTTCCGTTTTACCTTCGTCAAGAAAGCCACGGTAGTCCTCACAAAGCTTTTCCATCTCCTTAACCTGCTTCTTTCCGTAGGTTTCCCATACGCTATTCCATTCCATTTTTCTGATACCCTCTTTCTTTTTTATCAAAAATCCTGTCGGTTCTTCTTCCGACAGGATTTCTCATTCGATTTATACCAGCACTTCAAGATATCCAACCAGTTTATCAAAATCGTACGATTCCATGACTCCAAGACTGGAATCGTAAAACTTACCATCAAAATAGACCAGATAATGACTATACCTTCCCATTTTTTCCATGAGAATCGCACACTTAGGCAGCTTCACCACAGGCACACCCATGGTATAAATCAGTTCCTCGGTATGTTCGATGCCGAAGTAATTTAGTGCTCCGATCATCTTATCCATAGTAGCCTGCCACTCTGCACAATGCATGACATCACTTGCTTCATCAATCGTGATACCGGCCAGCATCGCTATGCATGCTTGACCGCAGAGACCATCATGTGGCTGATGGATACAGTCTACATGATCAATCTTACGAATCGGTTTGGCGGAACAGTAGGGACTATCTTCCACACCATATTTTGTAATGCGGAAGGTGACCGGATATTCTTTTCCGATTTCAAACTGCTTTACAATCTCTTTGTGAATTGGGATCTTATAATATCCATTCCCCTTGGGTTCCAGATTGCAGACAAAGGTAATTCCGTTTAGCTTTACCTTTGCAGGTACGTTGCCTTCTTTTTTAAAGATTTCCCAAACATTAAATGGTAAATCAATAAAACCTGCTTCTCCCTCTTTGTCAATTTTTCCAATAAAAGAGTATTTCATATCCTTATTCCTCTCACTGCCATGTAATATAATTATTATACAACATGGCAGCAATTTCGTCACGTGTTAAATACTTGTCAATATCAGGAACGAAGCTCGATTCCCAAGCCCTGTAACCCATTCAGAATCTTTTTCATTGCAGACGAGATTTCCGCTTCCTCCATCGTTTTTTCCTTGTTCCGGAAGGTAATGGTATAGGCAACGGACTTAAAGCCCTCCTGAATCTGTGCACCTTCATAGAGATCAAACAGTTCATAGCTCTCTAAGTGTTTTCCGCCTCTTTGTGCAATCACCTCTTCAATCTGTCCAACCAGAATGTTTTTGGGAACAACCATGGAAATATCTCTTGTCACCGCAGGGAATTTGGCAATTCCTTCAAATTTCCGATCAAAGGTGGTAAGGGGAACAATTGTCGGCATATCCAGAACAGCAACATAAACCTTTGTATCTATGTCATAATTGTCACATACCTCAGGATGCACCTCTCCCATATATCCAATCAGGGCATCTCCATAGTATATGTCTGCCTTTCTGCCCGGATGCAGATAAGGATGCTCACCATTGGGATCAAACTTAGGCGCCTTATGCATTCCCACTGCATTTAAGAATTCCTCAACAACGCCCTTCATGGTAAAGAAATCTCCCTCTCCATAGAAGCCCAGTGTGAACTGCATGCGCTCATCGGCATACTCTGTCATCGGAAGGGATTTAGCCAGATAGATATTTCCCAGCTCATATAATCTGACATCCTTATTCCGGCGATTATAGTTTGTTGCAAGGCTTGTAAGCATTCCATTTAAGGAAATCGTACGCATCACCGAATAATCCTCACCAAGAGGGTTCGCAATCGTGATCGCATTGCGAAGCGGAGACGATGCCGGAATCAGAAGCTTATCAAACACCTTCGGACTCTCAAAGGAATAGGTCATCCCCTGGGAGAAACCGCAATATTCTGCAATATCTCTCGCTTTCTGTTCAATACGAAGCTTATAGGACAATTTACCGGCAGTAGCCTCACCGGAGGGACGTGTGGTAGGAATCTTGTCATATCCATAGAATCTCGCAACCTCCTCTGCAATATCGGCAAAGCTTAACAGATCCTGACGGAAGGACGGAATAACCACTTCCTGTTTTTCCTCATCAAATGCAAGGTCAATTGCTTTAAAATAACCGAGCATCTCCTGTGCCGGAATATCTGTACCCAGAAAACGATTAATCTTATCAGCGTCAAAAGCAATACGAACCTTTTCTTTTAGCGGTACCTTCACATCAACCATACCGCCTACTACTTCCCCACAGCCTAATTCCTCGATAAGCTGACATGCACGATTGATGGCGTCCTCTGCATTATAGGGATCCAGACCCTTCTCAAATTTTCCGGAAGCATCGGTTCTAAGACCGATTCTCTTTGCACTCTTACGAATATTGGCTCCATGGAAGGTTGCTGCTTCAAATAATACTGTTTTCACATCAGCAGTAATCATGGAGTTTTCACCACCCATAATGCCGGCAATTCCTACAGGCTTCTCGGCATCGCAGATCATCAGAACGTCCTGATCCAGCTTACGCTCCTGGCCATCCAGTGTCGTAAAGGTGTCCCCCTCTGCAGCACGCTTAACGACGATTTTCTTTCCGGCAATGGTATCATAATCATACGCATGCATCGGCTGACCATACTCTTCCATTACATAGTTTGTAATATCTACCAGGTTATTAATCGGTCGGATTCCACTTGCGGCAAGTCTTCTCTGCATCCACTTGGGTGAAGGCGCGATTTTAATGTTTTTTACAACTCTCGCACAGTATCTCGGACACAGATCCGGATCCTTTACCTCTACACTGATATAGTCCGCAGCCTTTTCTTCATTTCCGGTCTGCTTTACAACAGGAGGATGAAATGGTACACGGAAGGTTGCAGCTGCTTCTCTCGCAATTCCCAGGATGCTGAAGCAGTCAACACGATTGGAGGTTACCTCATATTCAAATACCGTGTCGTGCAGTCCCAGTGCTTCAATAGCATCGGATCCTACCTCCACATCCTCCTCAAAGACATATAATCCCTCTTCCGGAGCTTCTGGATAGAAATTGCGGGAGCTTCCTAACTCTTCTATGGAACACATCATGCCGTTTGAAGGAACTCCACGGAGCTTTCCGGCCTTTATACGGATTCCGTCCTCAGGCAATTCGCCGCC
The DNA here is from genome assembly GCA_945643825.1 of uncultured Lachnospiraceae bacterium. Taxonomy (GTDB): domain Bacteria; phylum Bacillota; class Clostridia; order Lachnospirales; family Lachnospiraceae; genus UMGS2037. The sequence continues at coordinate 1,191 of CALZEZ010000144.1, read as the reverse complement.
ATCATGTCCTCCGGCAACCTTTCCTCCATCCAGCACAACAGGAACTTTGATTCCCTCTCTGACGTTAGGTGCACCCGTAACAATCTGAATCGTCTCTGTTCCGATGTCAACCTGACAGATCACCAGCTTATCTGCATCTGGATGTTTCTCCACCTTGATCACCTGACCAACTACGATTTTTTCCAGATTCTTATCAGATCTGACATAGCCCTCACATTTAGTGCCGCTTAAGGTCATTGCATCAAAGTATTCCTGATCCGTACAATTAAGATCCGGCACATATGCTTTAATCCATGATAATGCTGTATTCATCTCTATCCCTCCCTAGAACTGCTTTAAGAAACGTGCGTCATTTTCATATAACAAACGCATATCATCTATCTCATATTTCAAAAGTGCAATACGCTCAAGACCTACTCCGAATGCAAAGCCGGAATACTCCTCCGGATCGATTCCGCTCATCTTCAGAACCTTCGGATGTACCATTCCACAGCCTAAGATTTCAATCCAGCCCTCGCCCTTGCAGAAGCGGCATCCGGTTCCGCCACATTTGAAGCACGATACATCCATTTCCGCACTTGGCTCTGTAAACGGGAAGTGATGAGGACGGAATTTAACTCTGGTTTCTTCACCAAAGAGCTCCTTGGCAAACTGAAGGAGTGTTCCCTTTAAATCAGCAAAGGTAATATTCTTGTCAATAACCATACCCTCTATCTGATGGAAGGATGGTGAATGTGTCGCATCCACTTCATCGGAACGGAATACCCGCCCCGGGGCAATCATTCGAATCGGCAGCTTTCCCTTCTCCATTTCGTGAACCTGGCAGCCGGAGGTCTGGGTACGAAGCAGGAAATCTCCTGAAATATAAAAGGTGTCCTGCTCATCCTTCGCCGGATGATCTGCCGGGATATTCAGTGCCTCAAAATTATAATAGTCCTTTTCGATCTCAGGACCTTCTACCACCTCATATCCCATACCGATAAAAATTCTCTCAACTTCTTCAAGCGCAATGGTGTTCGGATGACGATGTCCGACATTATTCTTCTTCGCAGGAAGTGTGACATCGATTTTCTCTGCCTCCATCTTCTTCTCACGAACTATACGCTCCATCCTGCGCGTTGCTTCCTCCAACACCCGCTCAATCTCTGCTCTTGTCTCATTGACAAGCTGTCCAACCTTGGGACGATCCTG
>CALZEZ010000143.1 GCA_945643825.1 uncultured Lachnospiraceae bacterium | reverse complement strand
CTCAACGACAACCTCATCTTCAACACCTGCAAGAGTACCAAGCTCTGCTTCTACTACTACACCATGAGCATGAGCATACTCTACTACCTGCTTCGTCAAAGCAATGTTGTCCTCAAAGCTCTTAGAAGATGCATCGATCATGACAGAGGTAAATCCACCATCGATACAGGACTTACAAAGCTCAAAGCTGTCACCATGATCTAAATGCAAAGCAATGGGAATATCAGGATTCTCAGCTACCGCAGCCTCAACCAGCTTAACAAGATAAGTGTGGTTCGCATAAGCTCTTGCTCCCTTAGAAACCTGAAGGATAACAGGACTCTTAAGTTCGCCTGCAGCCTCTGTGATTCCCTGAATGATCTCCATGTTGTTTACATTGAAAGCTCCTACAGCGTAACCGCCATCATATGCTTTCTGGAACATTTCTTTTGTCGTTACTAACGCCATTTAAATTTCCACCTTTCTTTTTTAATGGGTATTATTATTTTACAATACTTTCTAATAAAAAAGCAAATCCTTAATAATTCTCCTCACGAACTTCAAAATAGCTCTGCGGATGAGAACATACCGGACAAACCTCAGGAGCCTTGGTGCCTACCACAATGTGACCACAGTTGCGGCATTCCCATACCTTGACTTCACTTTTCTCAAACACCTTGGCTGTTTCAACATTTTTAAGCAAAGCGCGATAACGCTCCTCATGTGCTTTCTCGATAGCACCCACACCACGAAATTTCTCTGCCAGCTCCGGAAAGCCTTCCGCTTCAGCCGTCTTAGCAAACTCCTCATACATATCCGTCCACTCGAAGTTTTCTCCCTCCGCTGCTGCTTTCAGATTCTCGGCAGTATCACCTATTCCGGAAAGCTCCTTAAACCACATTTTTGCATGTTCTTTTTCGTTATCAGCTGTTTTTAAAAACAAAGCAGCGATCTGCTCATAACCTTCCTTTTTTGCCTTTGAAGCAAAATAAGTGTACTTGTTTCTTGCCTGGGATTCCCCTGCAAAGGCAGCCTCCAGATTTTTCTCCGTCTGTGTACCAGCATACTTATTTGGCATAATTATGTCCTCCATCTTTCGATTAATAGTCTTAAATAAAAATATCGCATTTCTCGCAAAAACACAATAGTTTCCTTAAGAAAAAAGCAAGTCTCTCAGTCTGGGATGAATCGTATCATAAGCCATTCCACAGTTTCTGACATGTTGTGTATAAACCAGTGAACGTTTTGAAGCGGTATCCATGATGATACAGCTTCCGGCTGCTCCATCCCATCCAAAAACTCCGGCAGGAGCCTTTGCACCAATTAGCTCCGGCTCCAGCAGTACCTGTACACCACAGCCATAACCATAGCCACGTCTTCCCATCTTCGTTACAATATCCTTTTTGCCCGTCTCTCCAAGCAGATTCTGCTTCATCCGCTCAATGGTAGCAGCCTGAAGAATACGCACGCCTTCTGTACTTACACCGCCACAGGCCATTGTATCGGCAAATTTTGCATAATCCTCTGTACAGCTGATAAGTCCCGCTCCTCCACTTTCGTAGCTTACTGTAAACTGATAATTACAGGAAGATGGCATCTTCTCTATCTTACCCTGCTCATTCACAATGTACTGTTGTGCCAGATCCGCAACGTCATCATTCATTGGTTTTGCAAAAAAAGTTCTCTCCATATGTAAGGGTGTCCAGATATTCCGCTTTAAATACTCACTAAATTTCATACCCGAAACCACTTCAATAACAGCAGCCGCAACATCATGGCTTAGACTGTATTCAAAGTGCTCTCCCGGTGCAAATATAAGTGGCGATTCTACAAAAGAATCCACAATCTCTCTGGTTGTCGCCTGCTGTCCTCTTTCCCTGAGCACTCTCATGATTCCGGGACGCTCCAGATTATAGTCAAGTCCTGACTGCATGGAAAGCAGATGCTTAATCAGCATTGGACTTTCAATCTTCTCAATCCTTCCATCTCGATTAACGGAAAGCTTTCCATAAGCCGGAAGAAATCTGGAAACAGGATCCTCCAAATCCACTTTTCCCTGCTCCACTAGCTGCATCATTGCAGTCATGGTCAGAACCTTCGTCATCGAAAACATCAAATACAAAGTGCTTTCCTTACATTCTCCATTTCTATGCCGATAGATTAATTCATGATTTTCAAAGACAATACAGTCCACCGATGGTATTCCGTGTGATTCCAGACTGTCCAGATACTCTGTCATTTGCTTCGCATTCATCTCACGAGCCCTCTTTTCTTTTTTCTCTCTTGATTATAAGCGAGAACATCCTTTTTTTGCAATCATTTTAACCCGATATTGTTTGTCATACGCAAAACAAACATCAGCCCCGCATAAAGTGCGGGGCTGACGAATAATTCTTATAGATTCTTTAGCATTAACTTATTTTGCTGCGATAGCTGCCTGTGCTGCTGCAAGTCTAGCGATAGGCACACGGAAAGGAGAACAGGAAACATAATCCAGTCCGATCTTGTGGCAGAACTCTACAGAAGTAGGATCTCCACCGTGCTCACCACAGATACCTACATGAAGCTTAGGATTAACAGGCTTACCAAGCTTGAGGGACATCTCCATCAGCTTGCCGACACCGGTCTGATCCAGCTTAGCGAAAGGATCGTTCTCGAAGATCTTGTTATCATAGTAAGCATTTAAGAACTTACCAGCGTCATCACGAGAGAAACCATAGGTCATCTGAGTCAGATCGTTTGTACCGAAGCAGAAGAAGTCAGACTCTTTTGCAATCTCATCAGCAGTAAGCGCTGCTCTCGGGATCTCAATCATTGTACCAACCTCGTACTCTAACTTAACACCTGCTGCTGCGATCTCAGCGTCAGCGGTCTCAACAACAACCTTCTTAACAACCTTCAACTCTTTTACTTCACAGGTCAAAGGAATCATGATCTCAGGTTTTACATTCCAATCAGGATGAGCCTTAGATACATTGATTGCTGCACGGATAACAGCCTTGGTCTGCATCTTAGCAATCTCAGGATAGGTAACAGCAAGACGACATCCTCTGTGACCCATCATAGGGTTGAACTCGTGTAAAGAGGAAATGATATTCTTGATATCCTCAACAGATTTACCCTGCGCCTTAGCAAGCTTCTCGATATCAGCTTCTTCCGTAGGAACGAACTCGTGAAGAGGCGGATCCAGGAAACGAATGGTAACAGGACATCCCTCTAAAGCTTCATATAATTTCTCGAAGTCACCCTGCTGATAAGGAAGAATCTTATCAAGAGCAGCTTCTCTCTCTTCTACAGTATCAGAGCAGATCATCTCACGGAAAGCAGCAATTCTGTCTTCCTCGAAGAACATATGCTCGGTACGGCAAAGACCGATACCCTCTGCACCAAGCTCACGAGCTTTCTTAGCGTCTGCAGGAGTATCTGCATTGGTGCGAACCTTTAAGGTTCTGTACTTGTCAGCCCATGCCATTACGCGACCGAAGGTGCCGGCGATCTGAGCGTCAACAGTAGGAATCTGTCCTTTATAAATATTACCGGTAGTACCATCGATAGAGATGTAATCACCCTCAACAAAGGTTTCTCCACCAAGTGTGAATTTCTTATTCTCTTCATCCATATTGATGTCGCCACAACCGGATACGCAGCAGGTACCCATACCACGAGCAACTACGGCTGCGTGAGAGGTCATACCACCACGAACAGTTAAGATACCCTGAGCAACCTTCATACCGGTAATATCTTCCGGAGAAGTCTCAAGACGAACTAAAACAACCTTCTCGCCCTTAGCATCCCAGTTTTCAGCATCCTCTGCAGTAAATACAACCTTACCACAAGCTGCACCAGGAGAAGCGCCGAGACCTTTTCCAAGAGGAGTAGCAGCCTTAAGTGCCTTTGCATCAAACTGAGGATGTAACAAGGTATCCAGGTTACGAGGATCGATCATTGCTACTGCTTCCTGCTCTGTCTTGTGTCCCTCATCTACGAGGTCGCAAGCGATCTGAAGAGCAGCCTGTGCAGTTCTCTTACCGTTACGGCACTGTAACATATAGAGCTTTCTGTTCTCAACAGTAAACTCCATATCCTGCATATCATGGTAATGATTCTCAAGAGTCTCACAAACCTTGATAAACTCTGCATATGCTTCAGGGAATTCCTTCTCCATCTGAGCGATCGGCATCGGTGTACGAACACCTGCAACAACGTCCTCACCCTGTGCATTGATTAAGAACTCACCCATGAGCTTCTTCTCACCGGTAGCAGGATCACGTGTAAATGCTACACCGGTACCGGACTCATTGTTTAAGTTACCGAATACCATAGGCATTACGTTTACTGCAGTACCCCAGGAATAAGGGATATCATTATCACGACGATATACATTTGCACGAGGGTTGTCCCAGGAACGGAAAACTGCCTCAATAGCAAGCTTTAACTGCTCAACCGGATCAGACGGGAAGTCCTGTCCTAACTGGTTCTTATACTCAGCCTTGAACTGCTCAGCTAATTCCTTCAGATCTGCAGCGGTAAGCTCTACGTCAAACTGAACGCCTTTTTCCTCTTTCATCTTGTCGATGAGCTGCTCAAAATATTTCTTACCAACCTCCATTACAACGTCAGAGAACATCTGAATGAAACGTCTGTAAGAGTCATATACGAAACGCTCAAAAGCAGGATCAGAGTTACCAGAAATCATTGCTGCAACTACTTCATCATTTAAACCAAGGTTCAAAATGGTGTCCATCATACCAGGCATGGATGCACGAGCACCGGAACGAACAGAAACAAGAAGCGGATTCTTATGATCGCCGAATTTCTTTCCGTTGATCTCCTCCATC
>CALZEZ010000142.1 GCA_945643825.1 uncultured Lachnospiraceae bacterium | reverse complement strand
TCAAGAGTCAGATCAACATTTTTTCCAAGCTCAATACAGGGCATATCCTGAAACGATTCCAAAAGGACATCCCTTAACACCAGACGACAGGTCGTGTCGTCCTTGATCTTTACTGACATCGAAGCAACATAGTCCGGGTTTCCAACTAGAGTAAACTCCGGCTGGGAAATCAGAATCCCGGTATTTTGCTGCAGAGCCACAAGCATAAGAGGCAGCTCCTTCTCCTCCTTCACCACATAGACATTCATCGTCTGCTGTGTCTGCCCTCTGACATTAGCATTAATAATCTCATTGCGGATCTGCGGTTCGATCTCTTTTAGCAGATCAAAGGATGGTCTTGCCGTATAGAAGCCCTGAATGAGGTCGACGCCAATCTGGATCACCGCGCGAAGCTCCGCCTGCGTTTCCACGCCCTCTGCCAGCACCAGGAATCCATTCTGGTGTCCGAAATCCACCATACTCTTCACGAAATGCTGTCTTTTCGTATCCTCATGAATGTTGGTAATAAGCAGCCGGTCGATTTTTACGCAATGCGGCAGATGCATCAGAATCTTGTTGGTATTGGAATAGCCGGTGCCGTAATCGTCAATCGCCAGCTTGAATCCATCCTTCTTGCTTCGCTCCAGAAGCACCTCGAAATCTGATCCAGTCAGATCATTTGCCTCGGTCATTTCAACCACGCATTCCGTCAGATATTTCCCATAGGTATTCTTCAGCGCCTCATAATCCTCATCATTCAGCTGATAGCCGGGAATACTGTTAATAAAGATCTTCTTATCGGCAAGCTCCTCGCTTTTCTTCTCAATTAACGCCAGGACATTCTGAAAGGTCGCTTTCTCAATCTCATAGAGACGATTATGCTTGGTCGCAAAGTTTAGTATCTCCACTGGAGAAATGCTCTGTTCATAATCCGAGCGCATTAGCGCCTCATAGCCAAATATTTCTCCGGTTGTTGCACTGACAATCGGTTGGAAAACATAACGGAAGCCATTTGAACCGATGAGGGCGTCCACCGCCTGCTCTGAATCCACGATGTCCCGCTTCAACTGTCTTCCCTCGGGAGAGGTCGTCTCAAGCTCAATGCACTTCCATTTCTCTCCCAAAAACTCATAGATCTGTTCCTTCACAGGTGACGGTTCAGAAAATCCCATTCCCAGATAGCAGCGGTAGGCCTTCTCATTATTCTCAAAAACACCTAGTGAAACTCTCTTCACCTGCAAAATATCAAACGCATAGGTAAGTGCAAGCTTCAACATTCCTCTGCCGGTTCCTCTGCCACGCCGATCAGGAGCAACAATAATGAAACCAAAGCGAAGTTTCAGCATATGTACTCTCCTCTATGCTCAATATTATAACCGAAAAAACATGCAAAGGAAAGAAAAGAAGAGAGCGCATGGTAAATTTGCGCTCTCTGATATGATCATTTCTTTCTTGCCTTCTTCTTATTGGCCATGATAACACTCTGGATTACTAAGAAGATGCAAAGCATTGCTGCAATTGTGATTCCTGTCCACCACGCCTGATCCAGTCCGGCAGAGGATACAATGTTCTGAATGGTACTAAGAGAAAGCACACCAAACAGCGTTCCGATAATATTTCCAACACCACCGGTCAGCATGGTACCTCCGATAATGGAGGAAGCGATCGCATTCATCTCTGCTCCGCTTGCATGGGTCGCAGCACCGGAGCCTACATGTAAGAAATATACATAACCACCGATACCGGCAAGTACACCACATAACAGGTAAGAGATGAATTTCACACGTTTCACATTAATACCAAGCATCAGTGCACTCTGTGCGTTACCGCCAACTGCATAGAAGCTTCGTCCGAGCTTCGTCCATCGAAGAACGCAGAACAGAATTGCCACAATGAGAAGTGCAACAATCACACCGATCTCCACATAAGCATCCACGTAGTTTCCAAGGCGGTTATAGGAGCCCATTCCCGGAACAATGATTCTGGTTTCCTTTAATGCCACAAACGCCTGATTCTCCACGTTGAACGGGTTCGTATGTACGATGGTGGTCATACCTCTTGCAAAGAACATACCGGCCAGCGTTACAATAAACGGCTGAATGTCCAGATATGCAATCAGGATACCCTGAACGACACCAAACGCAAGTCCGATTCCCAGTGCGATAAACAGGGAGGTTACTACATCGCCACCCTTGTAATCCAGATAGACTGCACAGCACATGGTAATCAGAGCAGTCACGCCGCCGACCGAGATATCGATTCCACCCGTGATCATGACGATACTCATGCCGCAGGAAAGAATGATAAGCGCTGCATTCGCATTCAGGATGTTAAAGAAGGTCTGCGGCTTTAAGAAGCCCTCTCCCTCAAAAATGATTGCTCCCAGATACATCAGGAAGAATACTGTAATCGTAATCGTTAAAAGTAAATTTGTGTCAGACATCTGATTGATCTTCTGACGGATTTTCTGTACAAAAGAAGCCATCTTATGCTACCTCCTTTGCCTTGGAATTGGAACGGAATTTCTTCCAGGTCTTTTCGAACCATGCACGTACACTTGGTGCGCTGACAACGACAAGGACGATAACCACAATCGCCTTGTAGGCAGAGAGTGCATCCGAAGAAACCCGCATCTTATATAGAGTCGTAGTAAGCGTCTGGATTACATACGCACCAAGAATAGATGCTGTCATGTTGAATTTACCACCGCTTAGCTTATTTCCGCCAAGTGCTACCGCTAAGATGGCATCCATCTCAATATCCTTCGCAATGACGGAGTAGTTGATGGAGGAAATACGGCTGACCTTGATCAGAGCCGCAACAGCCACACAAAGTCCAAGAATGACAAACGACAAAAACTTGATGAACTGCGGATTGAGTCCGTTTAACCGGGAAGAGTTCTCATTGATACCGACTGCCTGTGTATATAAGCCCAGGTTCGTGAAACGAAGCACCAGGAATATGATAATCACACATGCAAGGGCAAGGAAAAACGGCGTCGGAATCGGAATTCCCGGAATAAAGCCGCCATAAATCCCAAAGGAAGGATCGCTGATAACCGGCAACTCATTGTTATTAATCCATGCAGCAATGGAACGACCTGCCGTATAAAGGATCAGTGTCGCCACCATCGGCTGAATCTTGAAGATTGCAACCAGCACACCATTAAATGCCCCGAAGATCATGGCAACTACGCATGCTACTAAAAATGCAACAAACACAGGGGTACGAAGCACATCAGGTCTGGTGTTCGTTCCGCATAAAACACGAAGAATTACACTTCCCGCAATTGCAATTGCTGCGCCCACACTGATATCCTGTCCGCCACAGGCTGCCGTCACTAACGTCATACCGATTGCGAGAATCGCAAGCTCTGAGCCATAGTCCAATATCGTGATCAGATAGCCTGAGAATACCATATTTCCCGCACTATTTGTTCCAACCGTAATGTTGAAGAAGGACGGATCCATGATGAAGTTAAACAGTGCCAAAATAATCAAGGCAGCAAGTGGAATAAAAATCTGGTTTCGAAGATTCAACTTTATTTTCATGCCTGTGCCTCCCCTCCTGCTATGGTACTCATAATCTTATTCTGTGTAAGATCCTCTCCAGAAAGCTCGCCGACCACCTTGCGATCACGCATGACAACAAGTCTGGAGCAGGTTCTTAACATTTCATCTGTCTCGGATGAGATAAAGGTAATGCTCATTCCCTCGGAAGCCAGCTTCAATACCAGCTTCTGAATATCAATTTTTGTACCGATATCGATACCTCTGGTGGGTTCATCCAGAATAAGATATTCGGGATGGGTCAGAAGCCATCTGGCAAGAATACATTTCTGCTGATTTCCACCGGACAGAGACTTAATCGGCGTATCTGCCGATGCGGTCTTGATATCAAGTATCTTAATGTACTCCTCTGCGAACTTATTGGCCTGTTCCTTTGTAAACGGTTTGAAGAAGCCCTGCATAACCTGGAGAGCAAGAATGATATTTTCTCTTACAGAAAGATCACCGACAATACCATCCACCTTACGATCCTCCGGAAGGTATCCGATTCCCGCCTTCATCGCATCAATCGGCTTCGTAATCTTAATTACCTTACCATTCTTCTTGATCACGCCCTGTATCACGTGGTCAGCACTGAAAATCGCCCTGACACACTCGCTTCGGCCCGATCCGAGAAGACCGGTGAAGCCATTTACCTCACCCTTATGAATCTTAAAATCGAAGGGCTTGATTCCAGCATCACTTGCGAGACCTTCTGTTTCAAACACCGGAACATCATCGGGTTTGATCTCGAAGGTTTCATTCTCTCCCTTAATGTCTGACATATCATCCAGATCCTTTCCAAGCATCTTGGATACCAGCTGCACTCTAGGAAGATCCTTTATCTCATATTCACCAACCAGTTTACCCTCACGAAGAACGGTAATCTTATCACATACCTCATAAACCTGATCGAGGAAATGTGTTACGAAGATAATACCAACCCCTCTGGCCTTTAAGTCGCGCATCAGCTTAAACAGCTTGGCAACCTCCTGCTCATCCAGTGAGGAAGTCGGCTCGTCTAGAATCAATACCTTACATTCCATATCAACCGCTCTGGCAATCGCCACCATCTGCTGTACTGCGATGGAGCAGCTTGCAAGCTGCTGGGTTGCCTTGGCGGGGATATCCAATGACTTGAGGATTCTATCGGTTTCCTCATTCATCTTCTTCCAGTTCTGGCCGATACCCTTGGTACGGCCAATAAACATATTCTCTGCTACGGACAGATTCGGGCAGAGTGTAATCTCCTGATACACCGTACTGATGCCAAGCCGTCCTGCATCCTGCGGGGAACGGATTGACACTGCCTTATCGCTATCTCCCAGAAAAA
>CALZEZ010000141.1 GCA_945643825.1 uncultured Lachnospiraceae bacterium | reverse complement strand
GCTGGCAGTTTTGGGATCGCCGGTATATTCAATGGGGTATTCTTTGACGTCTTCCGCACCGAAAACAGCATAGAGGACGTCAGTCCGGATACTCTCTGCTGTGCTTTGCTCCGGCTCCGATGCGACTGGTTCGCTGGAAGGCTCCGATGAGGCTGGTGCGCTGGAAGGCACTGCATTTCCGCAGGCAGTAAGCAGACAAATGAGCATAGTCAATATTAATAAGATACTTATTTTTTTCATATTGTTTTATCCTCGCTTGAATTTCATGGAATAACGGCTTCGAAAATCTAGCTACTACCTCTCATCACTCCATCCGGTAATAAGCGCCATCATCCCCCCAGATGAGAACATCATTATCAAAATCAAAGACACGGATGGAAAGACCGTCATACATGGCTGAATCCGCATAATAGGTACCAACTTCATCTGTGGAGTAGGAGAATGTGCCGTAGTCCATTTCCGCACCCTCGGCGTCGCCGGACGCACGCTCATAATAGCTCCAGTTTCCATAACCATCGATTACAAGGTAGGTCGTCGCTGAAAGGTCTTCGTCGTAATACCAAACACCTTCTAACTCCGCAACATTTCGCTGGCACAGCTCGGAATTCCAGCTGTAAAAATCAGACCCATCGTCATCATTGCTGTAGGTGTCATCTTCTGATAAGCAGTGACTGAAGTAGCCGAAGGTAGGGATGTAAAGCGAGTCTCTATCCAGTTCAATAAAGTCTCCGTCTACGGCACCGCCCAGATTACTGTAGATGTAGGTGGTGTCCTCCTCTGCATCATAACTAAGAAAACCTTCGTCTATCACAGTGCCATCGAAATAGAGGCTCCAGTTCCCCAGTGCATTGATATCCAGATAATCGCATTGGTCAGCTTCTTCGCTCAGCCAGAGACCCTCATACAAACCGACCTCATCTGCGGTGATCTCATCGCTCGACGGGATTATGTCGCCCAAACCATCCTCTTCTGCGGTGGTTTCATCGCTCGACGGGATTATGTCGCCCAAGCCTTCGCCGGGATCATCCTGAGGAGACATTGCGGTGCTTTCCACAATCTCTGTATCTCCTGCGCACGCCGTACAAAGCAAGCACAGTGACAACAACATCATCAGTGTCAAAATAAATTTTGTAGTTTTTCTTTTCATAATATCCTCCCTATTCTTCATCGGACAGATGCAAACCTGCAAAAATGTCCTGATAAATGAACTCCTTATCATCCTCTGCGCTAAATGTGGCGCAGAAAGCAAAACCGTAGAGATACGTGTAGCGATCTGTGTCCATGACAAAAACGACCCATTCACGTGTGTCCTCATTCTCGCCTGCGGTATATGTCACAATATATACCGGGTAGCTCATATTCTCACTATATGCTTCATTTTCTTCAATGGTCAGCATATCGTAAGTAGTTGCATCACCCAGCGTAAGAGCGCAGTCACTGAAATACTCTTCCAGAGACTGATCATCCTCCACCCAATTGCTTTGCATTACTGTGTTTACCACAATGATCTGCCCATCCTCCGTCATATCTGCGTAGTAATACGTACCATCTTCGTAGTTTTCGCATTGCAGGGTATCCATATTGGTAAAGGGTAGCGCACCGCCCATCAGTACCGGAACCGTATCAGCTTCGTCCGGGATCAGATCACCAAGACCTTCTTCCTCACCGAGCCAAGATTCATCCGGCTGGTACATAAACCGTTCGTTCTCCGTGTCCCAGAACCATACCATCAGGATTTCCGTGCCACCGTCATTGAAGTTCATGGTCACATCACTGTTGCCGTCGTCGTTCAGATCATCGAAATGGATGCTCTGGAACGCCTCCCATGCATCGCTCTCAAGAGTGATCGGGTAATCCACAGAGTCAAACAACACTTGCTCTTCCGTATCGTAATAGAAGTTGGCATCCGCTTTGTGAATGCACACCAGCACATCGGTGTCCTCTCCGTTGCGGGTGATGGTGCCGTCACTGCGCCAAATGCCGGTGGTGCGCCAGTCTGTACCGCCAACGTCAGGTTCATTGTTGACGCAGGCCGTCAGGCTCAGGCAGAGAACCATTGCCGGTAAAATTGCAAAACACTTTTTAAACAGATTCATCATTTTCCCTCCTTGTATCATTTATTTCATTCGGCAATAAGTGTATTCATCGTTCCAGACGAGAATGTCTTTATCCAAGTCATATACCCGGTAACTTGTATCGTCATACATAACAGATTCCGCATAGTAGGTACTGACTTCATCTACGGAGTAGCAGATTATTCCGCAGTCCATTTCTGTACCCTCGGCATCGCCGGACGCACGCTGATAATAGCTCCAGTTCCCATCAGCATCGAATATGATGTAGGTCTCTGCCGAAGAGTCGTTATCGTAATACCAAGTACCTTCGAACTCCGAAACAGCCCGCTGATGCAGCTCGGAATTCCCGTCGAAAGCACTATTCTCACTGTCATTTCCCGAAACGAGACTGGTAAAGGAACCAAGGTTGGTGACGTAAAGCCGGTCACCCTCCAGTTCGACTTGGGCACCATCTATGGCACTGTCCTGGACGCTGTCGACATAGACGTAATCCCCTTCCGGTTCATATCGAAGACTGCCTTCGTCCACAATCTCGCCAGCTACATAGTATTTCCAGTAACCGTCCCAATCGAATTCAATGTATGTGTCATTGCTTTGACTGTCCGAATCGCTAAACCAGATGCCCTTGTACATACCGTAGTCATACGCTGTGTCATAATCGTCGGGGTCGCGGACCACGATAGAATGGTAGAACTGGGAGTCATCCGGTTGGTAAACATACCCCTTGCCTTCCACCCATGCCCACCATATTTGCGATTCGGTCATATCTGAATGATAGAGGTATACCTGCAAATCGCTGTTGTTGTCACCGGTAAAGTCACGGAAGCTGATTCTGTTTAGAGACCAATCCTCATCGTTGATCTCATCCATCGGTAGCATGGCTGTGTCAAACAGCTTGTGCTCTTCATCGTTGTAGTAGAGATATATCGTTTTCTGGTCGTGGCAGACACACACGATGGTGTGCTCCCCGTTCCGTGTGACCGTGCCATAGTCATCAATCTCATCGGTATCACTCCACTTTTTGCCCGAGCTGCCACAGCCTGCCAGCAAGGTGAGGCTCAACAGCATCAGTAAAAGACTCGTATACTTTCTCCATCTTTTCATATTCGTTATTTTCCTTTGTTAATAAGTTGTGTCTTGATACTCCTGCTCCACCATGGACAGTATTTCATCGTGGCTTAGCTCGACATCGCCGAATCGGACAAAAATACCGTTGGTCACAGCACTCTTCCATACCTGAGGATTGGAAAGCGAGCGGAAACGGATTTTGTCCAGATAGGGTTTCATATCCAACAGCAGACGGCTGCCAGACACAAAATCAACCTGCAGGATATACCCATCCATTGCCTCGACTGCTATAATATACTTTCTTTTCACATACGACCTCCTTTGAATGTTTTCAGCGAGAGAAGGCGTACCGCACAGACTTCCCTAGGTACCACACGTTTCTTCCTCTCCATGTATCTGCCTCATTTATCATGCATGATTCCGTGTAGTTATTGGGCTTTGGCTTGTGTTGCAGCCTCACCCTCATGCATAACCTCATATGAGATTTCTGTTCGTCAGACCAGAGATTTGCCCGTGAGTTAGTATGTTCCTCACATCCGGCTTCCTTCAGATTCCACCTCACGATGGACACCCTTGCCTTCGGCTATATCCTTCCCACTACCGGGCGGATTCGGGACTTAAACCCGTTAGAAACGTGCGCCGCTAGGCGCACAACATTAAGAACCACCGTACAACATTGTACGGTGGTTCTTAAGAAATCAACATTAACCAAAGGTTAGGTCTTTTGCAAGAGGAACGTCTGCAGCCGCGCGCTTTTGCTTCGGGCATCGCCCTCAATATGAAGCTTGGAGTAAATCTGATTTATATACTGCTTGACACTGCCCTCGGAAAGGAACAGCTTTTCTGCTATTTCCCGATTTGACAGGCGTTGCGCCATAAGAAGCACAATCTCATATTCCCTATCTGTCAGTGCAGTGAAAATCGTTGGCCGAACCGTGCGGTTTTTGCGTTTTTCCGTTGCTTCACCCAGTTCAATAATCTTTTGCACAAGATCGCCCTGTATTTCCTGCATAAGCAAAGGCTTTAAAAAGCGGTAATTTTCCACGAAAGGAATGACAAAGCCGTCCGGCTCCGCTTCGGCAAGAGCTTGTGCCAACATCTCACGAGCCTCAACGTGCTTGCCCAGCAATTCGTATGCCGCAGCCACCTGAATGTGGATATGCAGTGCCACCAAGGCGTAGTGCATGGCATCGCACACGGCAAGCTGTCCCTCACTGCGTCCTATCACATTGGCGTAAGCGCCCTGTGCGAGGTACACCTGATTTTCGATCATTTCCATCATAGGCTTGCCCGGTGCCTGAAAATGTATGGTGGAAAGCTGATGCTCTGCAAAAACAGAAGGAATTTTATCCGTTTCGCCAAACAGAGCGTGATAATAGGCGCTTGTGGCATTCCATATGTTCAGCCATGTGGCGTTGTGCTTGTGCAACAGAGCCTCACGGTGTTCCTCAAAGGAATAGCGCAGCTCCATATCCGTATGCAGGGAGAGCCGCCATGCCAGAAAATCACAGCACAGAGCCATGTTCTCCTGTCCGTTGCCCTGGATCTGGGCATAGGCACTTTCCAGTTCGATGTGTGCATCCGTGAAGCGACCCTGCATGAATGTTGCTTCTGCCCGCATGATTCTCTCTGCACCCTGCCCGTGACCACCGGTGATTTTATAGTAGTGAGGCATACACTCGTCCATCTCTGCAAGCTCGCTTTGCAGCTCGCCGGGCGCACGATAGAACA
>CALZEZ010000140.1 GCA_945643825.1 uncultured Lachnospiraceae bacterium | reverse complement strand
GAATTGCAGAAGAGCAACATTATCATGGTAGGACCAACCGGATCGGGGAAAACCTATCTTGCGCAGACGCTTGCGAAGATTATCAATGTTCCGTTTGCAATTGCTGATGCAACAACCTTGACCGAAGCCGGCTATGTCGGTGAGGATGTAGAGAATATTCTGTTAAAGCTGATTCAGGCAGCAGATTATGATGTAGAACGTGCACAATTTGGTATTGTCTATATTGATGAGATTGATAAGATTACCAAGAAGAGTGAGAATGTATCCATCACACGAGATGTTTCTGGTGAGGGCGTGCAGCAGGCTCTCCTGAAAATTGTGGAAGGTACAATTGCAAATGTTCCCCCGCAGGGAGGCAGAAAGCATCCGCACCAGGAGATGATTCAGATTGATACCTCGAATATTTTGTTTATTTGTGGAGGAGCCTTTGACGGTTTGGAAAAGATCGTGGAGGCGAGACTGAACCGCAAGTCAATCGGTTTTAATTCCGAGATTGCAGACCACTCCTCGAAAGCTTTCAGTGAGCTGTTACAGGAGGTAACTCCGCAGGATCTGGTCAAATTCGGTCTGATACCGGAGTTTGTCGGACGTGTTCCGATTAATGTATCTCTGGAGGGCTTAGACAAGCAGGCGTTAGTCAGAATCTTAAAGGAGCCAAAGAATGCTTTGGAAAAGCAATATCAGAAGCTGTTTGATTTTGACCACGTTTCTCTTTCCTTTGAGGATGACGCAGTTGATGCAATTGCGGAGAAAGCATTTGACCGCAAGACAGGGGCGAGAGGTCTTCGTTCTATCATGGAACAGATTCTTATGGATGTAATGTATGAGATCCCTTCTGATGAAACAATCTCAGAATGTATTATAACAAAGGGCGTTGTGGATGGAACAGAGGCTCCTGTTGTAGTACACAAGACACTGATGAAAAAAGCAAAGTAGAGACAAAATGTAAAGGCTGCCGGATTGAAATTGGCAGCCTTTTGAGGTATTTATGGTAATTAAGAGTGTAAATTTGGAAACGGTGGTGGGAGTGACCAGTAAGCTCCCGCAGAATATTCATCCGGAAATAGCATTTGCAGGAAAGAGCAATGTCGGAAAATCGTCATTGATCAATGCCCTGATGAATCGCAAATCCTATGCACGTACTAGCCAGAGCCCGGGAAAAACGCAGACGATAAACTATTATAATATTAATGATCAGGTGTATCTGGTGGATCTGCCGGGATATGGTTACGCGAAGGCAAATGATGAAATAAAGGCAAAGTGGGGCAAGATGATTGAAGATTATCTGCATCAGTCCAGACAGCTTAAGCTGGTGTGTCTGCTTGTCGACATTCGACATGTACCATCCCAGAATGATAGGATTATGTACGACTGGATTCGCAGACAGGGCTTTGAACCGGTCATTATTGCGACAAAGCTGGATAAAATAAACCGGAGCCAGATAAAGCAGCAGGCTGCACTCATTCGTGAGGGCTTAGGTGCATCAGATGAGGCGTTGCTGATTCCGTTTTCCGCCAGTACAAAACAGGGAAGGGATGAACTGTATGAACTGATCGACTCTTATCTGGAAGGAGAAAGTTTATGAAACAGGTATGGAAAACCTATGTAAAGGTGGCAATCAATCTTACGATTGCAGTAATAGTTTTGTTGGCATGTATCTATCTTCTGCCAGGAATGATTCGGTTTTTCATGCCATTTATTCTGGGGTGGATTATTTCATGCATCGGTGCACCGATTGCAAGGTTTTTGGAGTCAAAGCTGCGGATTACAAGACAGATAGGAAGTGCCTTTATCATCGTTGCTGTTATATCTGTTGTGATTTTGGTATGCTATGGGATAACCTCCTGGTTTGCGTTTCAGATTGCAGGCTTTCTGGACGAGTTACCGGGATTGTGGGAGTCATTTAGCAGTAAAAATCACAATTTGGGACTAATTGAGGGAGTGGCCGAGAAGTTTCTGCCGGATGATCTGGCACAATCTATCAGTGAATTTGGTGATCAGCTGCTTGCTTATGTGGCAGATCTGATCGCCAGGATTGGATCCAGCACAGAGACGATGGAAGCAATGGGAAATATGGCCGGAAAAGTGCCTAATTTCATTATCGGTATCTTTATGTGCGTTTTATCAGCATATTTTTTTATTGCAGAGAGAGAACATCTGACAGATTATTGTAACAGGTGTCTGCCTGTTTCTGTGACGAACAGAGCTGCGAAGCTGTGGAACAGTCTGGCTGGCGTGATAGGGGGATATATCAAGGCGCAGGTAAAAATAGAGGTATGGATTTATCTGCTTTTAGTAATCGGCTTTTTGATTCTGAAGGTGCCATTTGGTGCGGTCATTGCCTTGGGGATAGCATTTATTGATTTTCTTCCCGTGTTTGGTTCGGGATTTATCATGTGGCCATGGGCAGTTGTTGCTTTTCTCGACAGCAATATGAAGCTGGCAGTGGGATTACTGATTCTATGGGGATTAGGCCAGGCTGTCAGACAGATGATTCAGCCCAAGATTGTGGGAGATTCCATGGGACTGGCACCCTTGCCTACCTTGTTTTTGATCTATATCGGTTATCAGATTGGTGGGTTTGGTGGAATGATTTTTGCAGTTCCGATTGGTATTTTGCTGCGAAACATGTATGCAGAGGGATTGTTTGATAATACAATTAACAGCATTAAGATTCTATTTCGGGGAGTTAACCGTTTCCGTCGATTTACTCCGGAGGAGTTAGGAGATTGCAAGGTGCATGATGACACACAAAAAGAAACGTAATATTTTGGCAGGTCTCTTCGGAGTCTATATTCTCTTTGTGATAAAATCAGTGATTCTGAAATATCCGATAGCGCAGTTGATGGAAATTGCAAGAACGTGGACAAGGGAAGTCGTTCTTGAAGGTCTGGATACGGCAAATTTTACGCTGTTTAAGACAATTCGCATGTATATTGTCTATGCTGATCGACTTAACAGCGTGGAGAATCTGGTGGGAAATATTGTTGTTTTTGTACCGTTAGGAATGTTTTTGCCATTATTATTTCAAACGTGTGAGCGAATGACGGAGACCATGATGGGTTCCTTTATTCTGATTGTAGGAATTGAACTTTTTCAGCTTTTTAGTGCTTTTGGAGCCTTTGATGTGGATGATATTCTGCTGAATTGTCTGGGGAGCTTCATGGGATTTGGATTATATCGTGTCATCAGACATTTCAGGAGAAAGAGAGAACGGACGGAGGATAGGTGAAATGGCAATGGATAAAAATGGAAAGAAAAAGAGAAAACTGTTTGACATAGTCTTTGTGCTTGTAGCTGCCGGTGTCTTACTGATCAGTGTTGGAAAGCTGGTTTACACCTATTGGGAATATCGCAGTGAGGATGATGCAAATAAGAAGATTGAGGCTGCCTATGTTACCTATGAAACCGAGGAACAGACGGAGGGGCAGGGAGCTGAGAATAAATACGTAGAGTATCCGGCAATCAAGGTCGACATGGCAGCACTCAAGGCAGCCAATCCGGATACGGTTGGCTGGATTTACTGGGATTTGTTTGATGTAAGCTATCCGGTTGTTCAGGGAGCCGACAATGATGCGTACATTCGCACCTCATTTTCCGGAGAATATGCGAAATCCGGCACGTTGTTTCTTGATAGTGGATGCGCGAGAGATTTTTCTGACTGGCATAGTGTGATTTACGGACATGATATGAAGGATAAGTCCATGTTTGGACGATTCAAGGAAATGCATACGGATGTTGATGTGAATGCCGATCCCTATTTTTATTTCTATACTGAAAACAAGGTATATAAATATAAGGTGTTTGCCTATGCAATTGTTTCTCCCTATGACGAACTGTATTGCGCTATCAATTCGGAGCAGGAGTATGATTCCTTTGTTGACAGAGCTCTTGCGATATCAACCTTTTCGGCACTCGAGGAGCCGGATTTGTCTGACAGACCCAGGATTATGTCGTTGTCAACCTGCTATCAGCATACGAAACGAACCTTGGTAGAAGGGTATCTGGAAAAGGTATATGAACCCGCTTGGTAACAGGACAACACAAAAAAGTGGATTTTGTACTTGCAATGTGACCAAAAACGTTGTATGATAAACGTAACTGAAGAAGTATGCATGGAAGGAGGAAAAAAATGAAGAAGAAATGGATAAAGCTTGTAGCTACCGTTTTGGCTTTCGCGCTTGTTGTAACTGGTGCGACGATCGGCTATCAGAGATTCTCGACAACACCGGCTGAGAATATGGAAGACGTTGCAGTCAGAGAGAAGACCCCTGATGATGCAAATATGGTCTATTTTGATGATCAGGCCATTGCACTTGCGGAAGCAGCTGTCAATACTGAAATGGCAGCTAATTTTACTTCGCAGGCGAAGATTGCTTTTGATCAGGTAAATGATATCCGCGTAAAGAACGGACTCAATGCATTAACCTGGAACAGCAGTCTGGAATCGGCTGCACTTGTTCGTGCAAGAGAGGCGACAGATGTATGGTCACATACCAGACCGGATGGTTCTGACTGGTGGACTGTTGATAGTACATGTATGTACGGAGAGAATCTTGCAAGAGGATATTCAGATGGTGGTTCAGCCGTAACCGGTTGGATGAATTCTCCGACACATAAAGCGAATCTTCTAAAGAGCGATTTTAAAACCGTTGGTATCTCTATCGTAATGGGAACAGACGGCAAATGGTATTGGGCACAGGAGTTTGGCTATTAAGCAAAAAATAAAAGGGTTCACTTCGAAAGAAGTGAACCTTTTTTAATGGAGTTCTTTATTATTTTGCACGGGCTTCCCATTTATGGATGGCCTTGTCCTCCGCTTCCTTTTGGCTCTTACTGAAACCGGAAGAAACATTTGCACCACACTCAATGCATTGTACACGCCCCATCCAGGGTGATATCTCAATATCAT
>CALZEZ010000139.1 GCA_945643825.1 uncultured Lachnospiraceae bacterium | reverse complement strand
ACTTTTTGATTCTGGCAGGGATAATCGCTGAGATAACTTTGTCTACACTCTGAAATGGGGCATTTGCCCCATTTAAAGTGCATTCCAATACGCCATGAAAATGAGAACACATCCCCACGCATTTCCGGTTTCCTTTCGCACAATAAGCATGCCATAAATCAGGATAAACGTAACAACCATGGAGAGATTTACGCCAATCGCCCCATGAATCGCAAGACACATAAGCGCACAGATGAGAGCTCCCCAGTCTAAGAAGCGATACTTGGATGGAAAAAGTTCACTGACCTTGTCCCGGATGACAACATAGTTAAAGCCCTCAAAGAACCCCCAGCAAACCGCCGTAATAAGATATGCCAATATATTATAGGGAAATGGGCTGGTCAAAACCTCTGCTGTCATATTGACCTCCCGAAAAGGACACCATGCCTGAACATCCCCCCGATACAGATTGTACAAAAAGTCCGGCACACAGCATGCGCTTGATAAAAGGATTGCAGGAATCAAGTTCTTTACCGTCAGTCCAAATCCGGTAAACTTTTCTTTTCGAATCAGACATGCAATCGATATTCCAAGCCCGGCAACGCCAAACTGACCACAGATTCCAATCACTGCAACTCGTATTACAATATTTATAGACTGGTCATAGGTAAAATCGTTCATTCGATCTCCTATGAGGACTATTATAGCCAGTACAACAAACGTAATCACTGTAATCAGTACCAGATCCACGATCAATTGCCTTTTTCTCTGTTTTGTCATCTTTTGATTCCTTTCTGAAAAACCCAAAACGAAATATTTCTTATTGACATACATTTAAATGTATGTTTAAATGTATGTATCATTTAAATGATTGTTTAAATAATAACAAAGGGAGAATTCTTATGGATAAACATATTTTACCACATGATCATGGACAAAAGGAGGAACTCGTTCTTGAAAAGCTGCCGACTGTAGAGGAGTGCAAAATGGTGGCAGACCTGTTCAAGCAGCTCAGCGATGGCTCGAGACTCCGTATTCTGTGGTTTCTGTGCCATTGTGAGGAATGCGTCAGCAACATATCTGCTGCGATGCAGATGAGCGATCCAGCAGTTTCCCATCACCTGAAGCTGCTAAAGAACACCGGACTAATTGTCAGCAGACGCGACGGCAAGGAAATCTACTACAGGCTTGCCGATACACAGGCAGCCGAATATATCCACCGCATCTGCGAGGAAATCTTCGAAATGAAATGTCCATTAACCAGATAACAGGAGTGAAAATAACATGATATATCAAATTATAGCAATTTTGATTCTGGCAATCTTCTTTGCATTCTATTTTGCAAAAATAGTGCTTCTGAAAAAGCAATCTATCCAGACGAATCAGATGGGTATCGGGAAGAAGCCCCGAAAGGTTCTGTTGATTGAACGCATTATGAGCTTTGCCACCTCGCTAACCGTGGTTATGGAGCTTGGCAGTATCTTTCTTGTCAGACAGTTCCTGTCACCAGGGCTTAGAATCGCTGGCATCCTTGCCGGCATTCTCGGAGTGACCTTCTTTGCCCTTGCAACGATCACGATGAAAACCAGCTGGAGAGTCGGTATCCCAGAGGAAAAGACCGCATTAATCACCAATGGAATCTATAAATGGAGCCGAAATCCTGCCTTTGTAGGATTCGACTTCTTATATCTTTCAATTTGTCTCCTCTTCTTCAACCTTCCGTTATTGCTGGTGTCTGTCTGGTCAGCCGTGATGCTGCACCTGCAGATTTTACAGGAAGAGGAACATATGCAGCATATGTTTGGGGAGGAATATGCTGCATATAAGAAACAGACATTAAGGTATCTGGGGAGGAAGCAGTAGATTACTGCTCCTTCCAGAAACCACCTTTATGGAAGTTCTCATTGCCAAGCGGGGTAGCTGTCAGTCTGAAAATCACACATCCATCCGGACATACGATATCCTTGACGTACTTACTGCTGCCTCCGACATTCTCCAGATCACCGCCACTTCTGACCGCCTCCATGAGCGGATAAAGCATCATCATGGTCTTCGAGCAGATGCCCTGTCCGTCTTTATTGACCGGGCATCCGTAGGTACAGGAATATTTATCTCCAATTTCTTCCCCGTTTCTGCAATAGTGCTCTGTATGATCTCCTCTGAGAAATCCGGTAACCTCTACCTCAAATTCATATTCTTCGTCATACCATTTCTTCATTAGCCTAAGCCTCCTACGTTTTTTCTTATGGTATCACTGCAAACACGTCAGCAGATTGTCGTGTTTAAATAAAAACTATCAGGAAAGCTTCACTGTTTGCACTGTTTGCAGAGCTTATTCTTAATTCTCTGCATCGCCTCAATATGCATGATCCAGTGTCTGCTAAAGGGCATTTTGAGAAGACCTCTGACGTCCTTACCACACCAATAATCAATCAGCCAGACAGCATCCTTATCTGTTGAAACGCAATCGATCCGTCTGAGTTTTTCTTTCTCTTCTTCTCCAAAACGACGTTTCAAATCTGCATAAGTGAGATTACGAAGTATCTCGTTAGTTGCCTCCATCACCGCTTTGGCATAGTTTAACAAAGCCTGCACATCCAGCTTTTCTGAAAACTCCCGGATTGCCTCACCTTTCAGTTCATTTCCTGTTGTAATAATGGGGGAATGAATTGCTTCCTGCCATTTTCCTGCGAAGAAAATCTGCTCATTCTCAGCAATCAATTCGTGCGCAACGATATCCTCAATTCGAAAAATGTGCCAGATGGAATAACTCAAAGTTTTACTATGATATCCCGTCACATTGGGAAACGGCATCAGGGAAAACGCTTTGTCAGGATAGCCGTTCACAATCTGTTCAATCTGAGTAAACAGTTCTGTGCGCAATTCAAGTAACTTTTCAATCCCTTCTTTATAGGTAACTTCTTTATTCAGAAGTGCTCCCATATCCTTTGTCTTTTGTGACCATTCTTCATTCATAAATATTACCCGCAGTATCCCATTATTTCTCAATCAGCTTCGTCGCTTCCTTTATGCTAAGAGGCGCCATTTGCTCCCCATGCCTCTCCACAAATTCCCTTACCCAATCCGGGTTAACTTTACTATAATCTCTAAGACTCCAGCCAATGGCTTTATTGATAAAGAATTCCTCGCTGTTCAGGTTTGCAACAATTACCCTCTCGAGCAGCTCCTGATCAGTCTTTTCCTTATATTTCTGCTGGCAGTCTATTGCTGTTCTTCTAAGCCACAGGTTCTCATTTACTGCCCATTTTAGAATTTCATCTTTGAGATTCGTGTCCTGCAGCAGGATCTCTCCCACAAATGCATCGATCGAATCTACCGTCTCCCACCAGGATTTGGTGGTAATCAACCGCTTCAGGTGATCGAGATCCGATGGTTTTAACTGCTTATGGTGCTTCTGCAAATACTCTAATGCAACATACTGTGCCTCGCGATACTCTGCATCCCACAGCTCAAAGACAAATTGCCAATCCAGCTGCTCCTTTGCAGTTTTGGCAAGATATGGTTTTATGAGTTCCTTGAGCTTTGGCTTGGGAACTCCGGCGAAGACAAACCGGTTCTGCATGTAGGCAGACATCTTATCTGCCTGCTGTTCATCTGCATTATCCTCTAATAAAAATAGTATTTGTTTTGACATGCGAAATACCTCCTCCCACAAAGGAAACGACCGTTTGCCTTATTATAGGTCAACGGTCGTCCAAGTGTCAAGAACATATATTCGATTTCTATTATTTCTTTCGAACAGCATCGTAGTAGCCTGCGAAAAGATATTCAAATCTAGTCTTTTAGGATTTTGACTGCGGTTCCATATGCAATCACTTCCGCAGCACCGCTCATAACCTGTGAGGAGCCATACTTAATTCCTATAACGGCATCTGCTCCCAGCTCTTTGGCCTCATCCACCATTCTCTTTACCGCAATCTGGCGTGCTTCATTCAACATCTCGGTGTAGCCGACAATCTCTCCACCAACCAGCGTCTTAATTCCTGCCATAAAATCTCTGCCGATATTTTTGGTCTGAACTATGGTTCCTTTCACCATTCCAAGTGCTTCATATTTTGTATCCGGGATATATTCAATACTTAAGAGCTTCATCCTCTTCTCCTCCTTCAATCTCTTTGATTCTGCTTCTCATCGCTACAATAACTGCAATAATGCCAATCAGGTTGCCTCCGATTATCACGGCAGCAAACAGCTTCGGTACATCCGGGTCTATGATCATTCCAAAAATCATCAGACCCATCACGCCCGCCATAAGAATAATTGCGGCGATTCCTCCGCCAAACGCTCCCAGCTTTTTCTTCATATGAATGTCAATTTTGCTTGCATCCACAAAATCTACGCCCTCCTTTTCCAGTCTCTCAATTTCATCCAGCCAGCCTTCTGAATCCAGAGCTGTAAGTGATAAACCTTTCTCCATCATACTCCTGGTAAGCGCTCTGCGATTTGTAATACTCTGCTGTTCCTTGTCCAACAGGGCTAAATTCCGTTCAAGACAGACGTCCAGATCTTCTCGTGCCTCGAATACCTTTTTTATCTCTTCTACCGGAATCCCTAATTTCCGAAGGAGCTTGATCTTCCTTAATTGATCCACATTCTCCATACTGTATTCGCGGTATCCATTCTCGGCACGTCCCGGACTGATTAGTCCCTGCTCTTCATAGAAACGAATATTCTTACTTGGAATACCCACCAGTTCCTCTGCTTGTTTGATTTTCATATACACCTCTTTCAAAATCGGTCGACTCGATTTACTATGGTTTTACAGCTTACACAAGGTGGAAGGTCAATAGTTTTTTTGAAATTTATTTGATTTTTATTCGGGCAACCACAAAGCTATGTCCAGGAAGTGTCAATTTATCTACGCTCTCCTCTCTTGTCACTACGGTCACCTTTTCAGGATTTTCGATAGTGTTATAATCCTCT
>CALZEZ010000138.1 GCA_945643825.1 uncultured Lachnospiraceae bacterium | reverse complement strand
AGACACCTGGTTTTCTTCCGCTTTATGGCCGTTTTCCACGCTTGGCTGGCCGGATAAGACGGAGGATCTGGATTATTTTTATCCTACAGATGTCCTTGTAACCGGTTATGATATCATTTTCTTCTGGGTTATTCGTATGATTTTCTCCGGATATGAGCAGATGGGTGAGAGACCGTTCCACACTGTACTGTTTCATGGACTGGTTCGCGACAGTCAGGGGCGTAAGATGAGTAAATCTCTTGGAAACGGAATTGATCCGCTTGAGATCATCGACCAGTATGGCGCCGATGCACTTCGTCTGACGCTGATTACCGGAAATGCGCCGGGAAATGATATGCGTTTCTACTATGAGAGAGTGGAGGCAAACCGCAATTTTGCCAACAAGGTTTGGAATGCGTCCCGTTTTATCATGATGAACATGGATCAGCACGAGGATCAGGCAGCTGTCTGGGATGGTTCGTACGATGGCGTGAAGGACGCATTAGAGCCCGTTGACCAGTGGATTCTTTCGAAGCTCAACACGTTAAAAAAGGATGTCACAGAGAACATGGATAACTATGAGCTTGGCATTGCGGTTCAGAAGATCTATGACTTTATCTGGGATGAGTTCTGTGACTGGTACATTGAGATGGTGAAGCCCCGTCTCTATAATTCTGATCAGAAGGACAGTCAGAATGCAGCACTGTGGACGCTTAAGAATGTTCTGCTTGATGCACTTCGTCTGCTGCATCCTTATATGCCGTTTATTACAGAGGAAATTTTCTGTAACTTGCAGTCTGAGGAGGAGTCTATCATGATCTCCAACTGGCCCGTGTATGAGGAAGCGATGAACTTTGAGGCACAGGAACGTGATATTGAGATCATTAAGGAAGCGGTTCGCGGCATCCGTAATATCCGTAGCGAAATGAATGTTGCTCCAAGCCGTAAGGCAGCTGTTTATGTGGTAAGCAGCGATGAGCAGACCTGTTCAGCCTTTGAGCGCGGTAAGCTGTTCTTTGCTTCCCTTGCTTATGCATCTGAGGTTATGATTCAGTCGGATAAAGCAGGCATTGCACAGGATGCTGTCTCTGTTGTGATTCCGAATGCAACACTTTACATGCCTTTTGCAGAGCTTGTAGACATCAGTCAGGAGATGGAACGTCTTGAGAAGGAAGAGAAGAGGTTACAGGGAGAGCTTGCCAGAGTGCAGGGAATGTTAAGTAACGAGAAATTCATGTCAAAGGCACCTGAGGCAAAGATAATGGAGGAGCGCGAGAAGCTCACGAGATATACACAGATGATGAATCAGGTGAAGGAGCGCTTAGAGCAGCTTCGATAAGAGTTAAAAAGGATATTTCCTAAAAGGAAAGGCGCAGGTCGGACATATTGCATCGCCTGTGCCTTTTGCTTTTTTGAGGGAAAACACAAGAAAGGAAGGTGGTTCTGACTAAGGGGCACAAATGGTGTCGAAACGGGGCTACGCAATTTCAAGTTTTCATGATAAAACCATTGATTTTTCTACTTGCTGCCGTTATTATGGTTTTGTTAGAGCTTACATGTTTTTGTTTTTAGGCAATAGTAAGGGTAGATACGTATGATCGATTTTGAGGAAGAATTAAAGAAATTTCATCCTTCCCTTGAAGTGGAGGATGCAGAAGAGGCAATTTATAATCAAGATCTGACGGATGTCACAGATCTGTTTGTCAATATGGTTAAAGAAGTAACGGTGGGAGAAGAATGATCTGTTATAACTGTGGTTATGAGCTCTCTGAGAAGAATTTCTGCACCGCATGCGGCGCAGACGTAGGGCTTTATAAGAGAATCATGTATATTTCCAACCGTTGCTATAATGATGGTCTGGAAAAAGCGAATGTGAGAGATCTCTCTGGTGCAATTACCAGTTTACGTCAGTGTTTAAAATTTAATAAAAATCATGTCGAAGCCAGAAATCTTCTGGGACTGGTCTATTTTGAGATGGGTGAAGTGGTGGCAGCACTCAGCGAGTGGGTCATCAGCAAGAATTTACGGCCGGAGAAGAACATTGCCGATGATTATATCAATATGATTCAGGCAAATGCCGGAAGACTGGATTCCATTAATCAGACAATTAAGAAGTACAATCAGGCACTTGTGTACTGCCGGCAGGACAGTAAGGATCTCGCAGTAATCCAGCTTAAGAAGGTACTGTCGCTCAATCCGAAATTTGTTCGGGCGCACCAGCTTCTTGCACTTCTTTATATTAATACCGAAGAGTGGGAGAAGGCAAAGAGAGAGCTGGAGAAATGCCGTGTTATTGATCGAAATAACACGACGACACTGCGATATCTGAAGGAGGTCGAGATCATGCTGACTCCGGATGACGGAGTTCGCACGAAGAAGAAAAAAAGCACCTCAAAGAATGCGGTAGAGTATCGTCATGACAATGAGACGATTATCCAGCCTATCGGGATAAAGGAGCAGAAGAGCTCGTCGGCCATGCTCAATCTTTTAGTGGGGCTTGCAATTGGTGTTGCCGTAGCATGCTTTCTGATTCTGCCTGCGCGGATTCAGGCTGCAAAGACAGCGGTTAATGAACAGCTTAAGCTTGTCGGGGAACAGTCGGATGCCAAAACAGCTACGATTAATGAGCTGGAGAGCCGGATTAATTCCTTACAGGCGGAGAGAGATTCTCTCGGTGAGGAGCTTCAGGCGTATCTTGGAGATGACGGCTCACTTGAAGCGATGGACGAGCTCTTACTTGCTTGTGAGAGTTATCTGAAAGGGGTAGGCGAGGAGGACGAAACGCAGTTTATGGAAAGGATTGCGACGCATCTTGACAATGTGGCGGCGCAGACAGAGCTTTCGCAGACCTCTGCAGCATTTCAGAGTGTTTATCAGTTCATACGGGATGAGGTGAACCCGAAGCTTGCGGGAGTCTACTATACGGAGGGCTATGATGCATACCGGAATGGGCAGTATGAGACTGCTATTGAGAAGCTTTCCGGAGCATATAATTATGCACCCGACAATGTGGATGCACTGTTTTATCTGGCGGGAGCCTGTCGCAAGAGCGGGAATGTGGATCAGGCAAAGGAACTGTATTCCCAGTTAGTAGAGCTCTTCCCGGATTCGGACAAAGTTAACAAAGCGAATCAGGCACTGGAGGAGTTGGATTCCTAGTACAGCAGACAAAATATTGAGATACCTAAGAGAATGCGTAACAGCATTCTCTTTTTGTTTAGTTTTGTGCAAAAAAGGAAAGGTATGGTTAGAAGAATGGAATTACAGGATTTTCAGGTAATCGATCAATGTCTGTGTGTCAAGCTGCCGGAAGAAATCGATCATCATCATGCGGAGTGGATCTGTGAGACGACGGACAGACAGATCATGCAGCAGAAGGTGACCAATGTTGTGTTTGACTTCGAGTCCACCAAATTTATGGACAGCTCAGGAGTGGGAATGCTGATCGGACGCTATCGCAGGATCAGCTGCTTTGGCGGTAAGGTCTACTGTATCCACGTGGACAGGCAGATTAAGCGCATGCTGTATTTGTCAGGTGTGTACCGAATCATAGAGATTATGGATTGAGGAAGGAGAACAAACATGCAACAGATTATGACGATGGACCGGAGTCTGTGCCTGGATAATTCCATGCGCATGGAATTCGATGCAAGGTCGGAGAATGAAGGGCTTGCGAGGATGGCAGTGGCGGCCTTTATGACGCCCCTTGATCCGACAGTCGGAGAGCTTTCGGATGTGAAAACTGCCGTTTCGGAAGCTGTGACCAATGCAATTTTACACGGCTATGAGAATTGTGAGGGTCTTGTGGTGCTGCAGTGTGGACTGCATGGGGATGTATTGTGCGTGGAGATCATTGATGAGGGGGTTGGAATTGCAGATATTGAGCAGGCAATGCAGCCGATGTTCACCTCTAAGCCCGAGCTGAACCGTTCCGGTATGGGCTTTTCCTTTATGGAGGCCTTCATGGATGATGTGGAGGTGTACTCACAGCCTGGTTTGGGAACGACGGTCAGAATGTTCAAAAAGTGTGGGACGACACCATGGGTTGAAGCGGGAGAGTAGCTCATGGAAGAGGATCAGTTGCGGATACGTCTTGAGAGAGTTAGAGAGGGAGACCTTAACGAGCGTGAGAAACTGATAGAGGAGAACATGGGATTAGTGAGGCACATTGTCAGGAGATTTTTGGGAAGAGGCTATGAAGCGGAGGATCTTTTTCAGATTGGCTGTATTGGGCTAATGAAGGCAATTGATAAATTTGATCTGTCCTTTGAAGTGCGGTTTTCGACCTATGCCGTGCCGATGATTCAGGGAGAGCTTCGCAGATTTTTGAGGGATGACGGTATGGTCAAAATCAGCCGTGGCATTAAGGAACAGTCCTATCAGATACATAAGGCAAAGGAAAAGCTGTACGGCGAGCTTGGGCGAGAGCCGGGGATCGCGGAGCTTTCGAAGGAGACCGGGATTTCCACAGAGGATATTGTAACAGCGCTTGAGGCGTGCGTTCCGGTGGAATCCATTTATCGTGCCGTAGGAAATCAGAACACAGGCAAGGATGGCGCGGAAATGTATCTTGTGGATCAGCTTGCCGACGCAAAAAGCAGGGAGGATGCCACGGCGGGAGTTTTGGATCATCTGCTTCTGCAGCAGCTTTTAAATACGCTTGACGGAAAACAGCGTCAGCTGATCTATCTGCGTTATTTTGACAACCAGACGCAGAATGAGGTGGCGAAACGATTTGGAATCAGCCAGGTTCAGGTAAGCCGCATGGAGAAGAGGATCCTGCTTAAGCTGCGAAAGGAATGTGAATTGGATGTAATCTGAATAATTTGTCTTTGAGGGAGACATACTACGGTAAGAAACTGTGAAAGGGATGAACGTAGTATGTCTTCTTTGACGATTTATTTGAAATTAGAGAAAAAGACACAGACATTGACGGATGAGGTTTTCCTAAAGGATGTTGGAAAGCTTTTTTGCACGGACCGGGC
>CALZEZ010000137.1 GCA_945643825.1 uncultured Lachnospiraceae bacterium | reverse complement strand
CTTCCGAATATGCTTCACTTAATCCATTTTTCAACATATTCTGATAGGCGTTCATCATATGTTGATGAGCAAGCTCTTCTGCAAGATCTGCATTGTGAGCTTTAATTGCCTCCATAATCAGCCTGTGCTCGTTATTGGATGCCGTAGATCTTGCCGTTGTAGATAATGTTTTCTTTCGGACTCTCATAACATACTGATGAAAATCCTTCAAAGTGTTTTCCAACATTTTGGAATCACAGGCCTCATATAAGAGCTCATGAAAACGATTATCCAATTGTGCCATTTGCTCTAGATGATTCTTTGCGGCGTGGAATTCAGCAAGATAAGTATTTTCCTCAAGCTCTTCCATCTGTTCCTTCGTAATATGTTCCGTAGCCCATCTTGCACACAGACCCTCCAGACGTGCCCGCATCATATAGATATCCTGAACATCCTTCATCGTAATACCGGTCACATAAGCTCCCTTATTGGGAATAATCTGAATCAGACCTTCTAACTCCAACTGACGAAATGCTTCTCTGACAGGGGTGCGGCTGACCCCAAGCTCATCGCCGATGGCCACTTCCTTAAGTTCTTCGTGCTCTTTATATTTTCCATTCAGGATATCCTCACGGATTTTGGAATATACTCTTCCACGTAAAGAGTACTTATCCGTTACTTCCTGTTTTACATCATAGCTACTCATTTTGTTTCTTCTGCCTCTTTCTTGCGGATTCCGGTGCCCACAGAAATTGTGAGACCTAATCTCTCACAGCATAGTTTAATCTGCTCATCCAGTTCTTCGTCGGTAAGAACAGTTACCCGTCCTCCGGCGTACTGTTCATCCACCCATTCCTTTACACTACGAACCAGATCACTGTTCTTATTTAATTGGCTGGATTCATCATGTAATTTGTAATAGGTGTTAATCCAATGTGCAATTCCGGCAAGACCGGATGTATTTGAT
This sequence comes from uncultured Lachnospiraceae bacterium, assembly GCA_945643825.1. Taxonomy (GTDB): domain Bacteria; phylum Bacillota; class Clostridia; order Lachnospirales; family Lachnospiraceae; genus UMGS2037. The sequence goes on along the minus strand of CALZEZ010000137.1, from coordinate 4,039 downwards.
ACGGCACATAGAACCGGACGATTTAAGAATTTCTCTGTATCGAAGATATTATAGATCTCCTCGTTCTTTAATAAACCATCTGCATGGATTCCGGCTCTTGTAACATTGAAGTTTTTGCCAACAAAAGGAGTTCTCGGTGGAATCTGATAACCAATTTCCTTTTCATAATACTCAGCGAGCTCTGTGATTACCTTAGAATCCATTCCGTTCAAATGACCTTTTAGCTGTGCATACTCGAATACCATGGCTTCAAGCGGCGTGTTTCCTGTACGCTCTCCGATTCCAAAAAGGGAGGTATTGACACCGGAACAACCATAAAGCCAGGCAGTTGTAGAATTCGCTACCGCCTTATAGAAATCATTATGACCATGCCATTCGATCAAGGAAGATGGCACTCCGGCATGTGTGTGGATAGCATATATAATACCCTGTACGCTTCGAGGGATTACAGCACCCGGGAAATTAACGCCATATCCCATGGTGTCACAGGCACGAATCTTTATCGGAATCTTATATTCATCCATGAGCTTCATCAGTTCCAGACAGAATGGTACCACATAGCCGTAGATATCTGCTCTTGTGATATCCTCCAGATGACATCTCGGACTGATTCCCTCCTCAAGACAATCACGGATTACCGATATATAATGATCCATAGCCTGTCTTCTTGTCATCTTTAACTTGAGAAAAATATGATAATCAGAGCAACTTACCAGGATACCGGTCTCTTTCATTCCAATTTCCTTGACAAGCTTGAAGTCATCCTTGCTTGCGCGAATCCAACTGGTTATCTCCGGAAATTTATAGCCTCTTTCCATACATTTATATACGGCATCCCGGTCTTTCTTACTGTACAGAAAGAATTCACAGGCGCGAATCATTCCGTTTGGACCACCCAGACGATGCAGATAATCGTAAATTGTAACAATCTGTTCGGTTGAATAAGGAGCTCTCGACTGCTGTCCGTCACGAAAGGTTGTATCTGTAATCCAGATATCCTTTGGCATATTGTGAGGCACAGTACGATCATTAAAAGGAATCTTGGGAATCTCAGAATATGGGAACATATTTCGGAAAACGTTTGGCTTCTTTACATCATCCAAAATATACATATGTTCTTCTATTTGTAATAAATTATTGTTTTGATTCATCGTCACAGGACGATTCTCGAATGTTTCAAAGTCCATAGAAAACTTCCTCCATTCAGGTTGTATATAACAAATAAAACACCTCGTATAATTGTATACAATCATACGAGGTATGTCAAGTAAAAACTGTTATAGACGAACGGCTGCAATTCCAAGAAAAGAAGCAGTCGATAATGCTGTCAGTGCTAGAAAACACAAACAAAAGTATTTGTTTTTAAGCAAATCCGGAACAATGGATATTCCGTAGCAAATCAAAATCAGACAAGGGAACAGATAACGCCCCTGTGGTTGAAAGTCGGTTATCCATGCGTTAATGACAACAAGCACATAGGACAATGCCATTAATCCTGCTAAGGTAATACATTCCCATTTTCCATAGCGTTGCTCTGTCTTCCACAGTTTATGAAACAGAAGAATTAGTAAGCTTAGAAAAATCAAACCATAAAGAATGTAATAGACCGGATTGGTTCCAAAAGCATAGGCTCCATACAGTCCACAGAAGGTTTCCCCCAGTAAAAGATGGAAATTTGTCCGGAACAGCATCTCAGGTAAGGAAACTCCTTTTTCACGCAAATGATAGGAGGGCGCCTGCTCGGAGGCTGGGATGGAGAGCTTATAATCCGGTTGCGCCCGCAGCTCCATCTGCTGGGTGACGATTTGTCCTTTTTGGGTTCCATAGACAGAATAATCCATAGCAAGGCGGATTTCCAGAACAAGAAAAGCCGTTATTAGAAGAAACAGGCAGGATTTTAGTATATGCTGTCGTTTATTCTTGTCTGATCTAAGCCATGTAAAGAAGAAATAGAATCCAAGCCAAAGTGGAATCAGATAAAAATTCTTCTTGGAAAACAGGGTGAGACCAAACAGTGTTCCAACCGCCAGATATCGTAGCCATATGAAACTCTGTGGGTTCGGCTGGTCAAGTATCTTATGCAGCATGGACTTCGGATGAACCACTTGAATCAGACAAAGGAAACAAAGAAAGTAATCCCATGCATCCGATGTCGCATAAGAATATAGATACCAGAGTTGCGGAGTCAGACAGAACGCAAGTGAAATCTCCGGATGGCTACGAACATTTCTAATTGCTATAACTGAAATGCAAATGCCAAGTAAAACATTAAAGAGTCTGTAATTCCAGAACATGGAAAAGCATGATGCAACCTTACCGGCAAGGAAATAATAGATTGACAGTTCCCAAAGTCGTGTCATTCCATAACCGCTAAAATAATCATCGGATAAATCTCTTACGTCCGGCAACCGGCTGTTCTGTGTATAATACAGAACAGCCGGTTTGGTTTGCAGCTCATCAGGATGTATAAACTCTTCGCTATGTCCGGCAATCCACCACATTCCGATGCAAGCAAGACATAATGCAAAAGATAAAAAAAGGGGTATGTAATTTCTTTTAATCCAAGTCACGCTTCTCTCTCCTGTAGTAATTTCGGAATGTTGAGCATACCAAAGCCCTGTTTATAAAAAGGGAGTCCCAGATCCTCACAGGAATTTGCAAGTGCAATCTTATAGTCATGCACAGTACTCTCCGGAAATTTTTCTTTATATAATGCAGCAGCTCCTGCCGCAATAGGCGTCGCCATAGAAGTTCCGCTCTTCTTACAATAGGCATTCCATACCCGGTTCCCGGTAATTCTGTAATGAACATTACAGGAAATGATATCCGTTCCGGGAGCAACTAAATCAGGCTTTCTCAAGATTCCTTTTGCCTTCGGATCTCCGAGGCATGAGTAATTCTGACATAAATTACTACGTCCCTGCCATAAGCCACCTTCATGACATCCGACAGTCACAACACCCTCCAGCTTGCCAAGAATAGAAATCATATGTACATCAGAGCTGAAATTTCCTGCTGCACAGAATATAAAGACATCCTTATCAACAAGAAATTGTATCAATTCTGTCAGATAACGGAATTCCGGAGAATCCTTGAGATTACCGGCACCGACAGAAATATTCACAATATGAATCGGATGATCATCCAATAATGTAACAACCCACTCCATTGCTTTTAACAGACTGCATAATTCTCCATTACCGGCATGATCCAGTATCTTCCCACTCCATATTCGGCTCTCCGGTGCAATTCCACGATATCTTCCACGGGAAATCCTGCCATCACCGGCCAGACATCCGACAACATGCGTTCCATGACCGTTATCATCATATGGCTCTGTGCCATTGCCTACAAAATCATGAAAACCTTCTATTCGATCTTTTAAATCAGGATGGAAGCAAACCCCGGTATCCAAATAGACCACGTGGATTCGTCGTCCGGTATAAGAAACCTGATCGCAACCTATTTGCTTTCTTACCCGATACATGCTTTAGCCACCTTTTTTTATTATCATATGCAGCAAAAAAAGAATGGCTTATTTCTTCTAATATAGAAGAATCGGTGTAATTCGTTCTGTCTGAAAGGTGATCCGGGTAGCTTCTCCGCTTCCTGCGACGGAATAAGTGATTTCCTGTAAAAGGTCATTTTGATCCAACATAGCGACATGCAGGGAATCCATATCTAATTTCTTTGGAACCGGAACTGTGATTGTGAGACAATTAGCGCCAAGTCTTTCGATGGGAATCTGACAGTTTCTATCCGTTAAATTAAGTGAGTACGCATAATGCTCCTGTGATATAGCCTGTCCATAGGTATTTAAATATGCTTCTGAAAGCTTTGCTTTAACTGATTTGTCTTCCTCAATACATAATTCTAAGGAATCTGAAAATGGCTCAGCTAATAAGGCTGAAACAAGATTCTGCGGTTTAAGAGAGCTTGCCAAGCATTGCAAGGTAAGTCCGGTGGGGAATATGGAGTCCTTACTTTTGGTTATCAGTCCTGCGGAATCCGTAATGCGATAACTACGCCCCGAAAGCCT
>CALZEZ010000136.1 GCA_945643825.1 uncultured Lachnospiraceae bacterium | reverse complement strand
CAAAGGAGACTCAAATGGAGCAAATGCCAGAACGTCTGGAGCGTACAACGATTTACGAAGTAATCTGGATAAATTACATACAACCGAATTGGGTGCAGAACGCATAAAAAGAAATCTGTCATTAGATACAGATAACGTAGTTAATTGGTGCAAAGATCGTATCAATTCCCCGGAAGCGAGTATTACGAGAAACGGAAAAAACTGGTATGTGCAGGTAGATCATTGCAGGATAGCAGTAAATGCAACCAGCTATACGATTATCACGGCACATGTAATGAAGCCTTCTGATAAGAATTGATGGAATGGAGAAAAACAATGGATATATATGAAGCATGCCCGGTATATGAAAGCGAAAGATTTCGGCTGAGATTAGTAGAGAATGAGGATCTTGAGGATTTATGGAAGGTCTATAGCGACGAGAATGCGCTGCCCTTTTTCAACAGCGATAATTGCGATGGGGATAACTTTTATTACGCAACCGTGGAGAAAATGAAAGAGGTTCTTGGTTTTTGGGATTTCTCTTATAAGAATCGCTGGTTTGCCAGACTTTCCATTATTGATAAGGAAGTATCAACCGTCATTGGCACAATTGAGCTGTGCTTGCGGGAGTCCGAAGATGCCTTTAACCATATGGGCATATTGCGGCTTGATGTAAGAAGTGATTATGAGAAGGAAGATATGTTATTGGAGCTTGTTTCACTGATTACACCGCATATTCCCGAATTGTTGGACTGTGATGGGGTTCTCACAAAGGCTCCCATCTATGCGGTAGAACGAATGAAAGCAATTCAGCGAGCCGGATTTATGAAGTCAGAGCATCTGCTAATCGGAAAAGACGGATACGCATACAATGGATATTGGACAATCGAGTGAGAAAAGAAATGACCACCCGTTAGGAAGAGGACAAGGCATATGCTGTATTTTGAGACAGAGAGACTGATTCTGAGAGATTATAGCGAAAATGATTTTGAAGCGTATTACAAATTGAAGTCAGATCCGGAAACCATGTATTATTTGCAGGACATCAAGCTTTCTACGAAGGAGGAAGCAAGGACTGACTTCGAGCAGGTTTTATGTGATAGGAAAGAACCCGACAGAGAATTCTATTTTCTTCATATGGAAGAGAAAGAAACGGGAGAGCAGATTGGAAGTATTGGATATAACGTGGTTGACCGTACGCCGGTGGGAAAGCTTGTTCATGTAGGTTACTTTACCTACCCCAGATTCTGGGGCAGGGGCTACACGACAGAGGCTTTAAGGCGTGTTCTGGAATTTGCATTTATGGAAGACCAGGTCTATAGAGTAACAACCGGGTGCCTTGCAGAAAACAAAGGCTCAGAAAGAGTCATGCAAAAAAACGGATTAATAAAAGAAGCGGAGCACATCGATTACGAGTGGCATGACGGAAAAATGAAAACCCGACTCGAATACAGGTTACTGAAGCGCGAATGGCAGGCACAGAATATTTCAATCCGAGATCTTATGCCGGAGGAAAATGAGAAAGCACTGGATTTGGTCTGGAGGGTGTTTCAGGAATATGAAGCCCCGGACTACACAAAAGAAGGCGTGGAAGAATTCTATAAAAGTATTCATGATGAAAGCTATTTATCCATGCTTCGTATGTATGGTGCGTTTATCCGGGACAAAATGATAGGAGTAATCGCCACAAGGAGCGAGGGAACACATATTGCTCTGTTTTTTGTGGAGGGAGAGTATCATCGACAGGGCATCGGAAAGCAGTTATTTCAAATGGTAAGAACAAATTGCCCGCTTGATAGAATGACGGTTAATTCCTCACCGTATGCAGTGCCTGTATACCACAAGCTTGGCTTTCGGGATGTAGATACGGAGAAGGTGGTTTGTGGCTTGAGATTTACACCGATGGAGCTCAGATAAAGAAGGGAAGATTTGCAGGATATGAAAACGATAGATAGTAAAGGTCTGTTTCTTCGAATTTACATTCCGACAACAGCTGTGAGCTTGAGCTATCTGCTGCTTGGGCATTTTGTCAACATACCACATCTTTTCCTTTTTTGTATCTTAGGGACATTTATTTTAGTGCCAATGGAGCTGGGGATAATTCTCCATGCGAGCAAAAAAGAATATGGAGTATATTCACTGAAAAGTGCATTTTATGGTCAGGAAAAGCTTGCGATTTGGAAAGTACTGATTCTTGCATTTGTTTTTTTCGGAGTAGCAGGCTTGCTCTCTGCTTTTGTAGCACCTGTTGAAAAGCAGATTTTTGCAGAGATGAGGAGTCAGGTCCTTAATCGTTTACCAGCGGGGTTTGATTGGACTGATTTTGAATACCTGAGATCGTTTTCAAAGCCGGTACTGATTTTGACCTGCGTGTATTATGGCATATTCAATGTTCTGATTGGACCAATAACAGAGGAGCTGTTTTTCAGAGGGTACTTAACCTCTCACTATGAAAAGCAAAATTCATTCACTCCAGTATTGATTGCCATTTTATTTTCATTCTATCATTTTTGGCTTCCGTTCAATAATGTGTTTCGAATATTAGCTTTTGCGCCGGTTGCGTATTGTGCATATAAGAAAAAGAACATCTATATCAGCATATGCTTTCATTGCGCATGCAACCTGTTTTCGGTAATTGGTTTTGTGATAGAGGTACTCGGATAGAGGGATTGGTATAAGGAGAGCATTAAGCAGTGAAGGATTACAGTGAACAAAATAAAAAGGCGTGGGAATACAATGCCTATGAGTTCTGGGTTAAAACGTCAGGCACACCGACTGAAAGGGCAGAAAAGGATGTTGATAATCCAATCGGAATGTTGAAACGATATTCTGAATATTTTGATTCCTATGAGGGAATAAAGGTTGCTAATATATGTGGTTCCTGTGGGAAGAGGGCAATTCCGTTAGCTTTGCTCGGCTCGGAAGTTACAATCTTTGATATTTCAGAGGATAACAGGAGATATGCTCTTGAAGTGGCGAAGGCTGCCAATGTCAAAGTGAATTTTGAAGTTTGTGATATTTTGGAAATAGATACATCTTATTATGGAGAATATTTCGATGTAGTGTTCATGGAAGGAGGCATCCTGCATTACTTTCATGATATTGATGAATTCATGCGTGTCATGTATTCCATTCTCAAGACGGGAGGGAAATTGATATGTAGTGATTTTCATCCGTTTACAAAAGTATCTGACATTTTAGGTTTACAACAGCCCACGATGAGTTATTTTTCTACGGATGTTTTTGAAGGTGAAATGGCACATGCTCGGTTTTTTGATGAAAGCATACGACAGCAAATGCCAAAATGCAGTTATAGGAAATATACGATCAGTGAGATTATTAACTCTATTATCAATAATGGGTTATGTTTAAAGAGATTTGACGAACATCCTGCATGGACGAATGAGAGGATACCGGGAGAGTTTACCGCAATAGCAATAAAATAGAAGGGGAACGAATGAAGGATAAAGAACAAGCAGGGCTAAATAAGAAATCTTTCGAATTAAACTATAATGATGGAACCATATGGTGTGAGCATCTTGATAGTATGGGAGACATGGAAACAGAAGTGCTCAACAAATTTTGGGAAGATTATAAAACATTTTGCCGCCCATCTGTTTCTTCGTATATGATCATCAATCTGGATGAAACTACTGTGACTGACAGGATAGCAGCGTGTATTGTGAATGGAATAATTGAATGCAAAAAGAGATTCATGAAGATCGCATTTGTCGGTGTCGGCAAAAAGGAGCAAAAATCATTTGAAAAGATTAGGGAAGAATCTGGCATAATGGTTTCCTATTTCAAGGATTATGAGAAAGCAAAAGAGTGGGTTTTATGGAGGTCCTTGTATGTTAATAGAGACTGAAAGACTGAAAATCAGAGACGTTGCGCTGTCAGATGAGAAGTCATTTGTTGAAATGGCCCAAGACGGGAGCTTGAACGATGTGGGTTTTGACAGGAATTGTAGTTCCTGGATGAAAGATTGGATTATAGAAGCACAAAATCTGGCGCAAAAAGACAATCCACGAACAGATTACCTTGCGTATGTGATTGAAGAAAGAAGAACAGGCTCCTGTATAGGCGCTGTTGGGTGTTCATTCTATGTGGATTTGCAAAAAGTGGGTATTACGTATTTTGTCGGAGCCAAATTCCGGGGGAAAGGTTATGCCGCTGAAGCTGCAAAAGCATATGTCCGCTATTACTTTGATCATTATGACGAAAACGAGATTATTGCTACAATCCGTGAAGAAAATATAGCTTCCTGGAAAGTGATAGAAAAGTCTGGTTTTGTTTTGACAGATAAGCGGATGTACAAAGATATCAATGATACTGACGAACTGCAATATCGTTTCTATTCGGTAGAAAGAAAGTAACAAATTCCTATCATGAATTACATAATAAGAAAGCTAAAACAAGAAGAATACATAATGGTTTGCCAACTTTCTGTTGGTTGGGAAAATGAAAACAATCGGAAACGTAGGATGTGAGATAGTGATTCTAAAGATGAAAAAAGTATTATACATAGTGATCCTTCATTTTTACGCCCAAGGACGAAGTGGAAAATGCGCAGCTCATACGAGTACATGAATATGGACATACAATCCAATCGCTTGTGCTTGGACCCTTTATGCTTTTTGTTGGAATCATTTCGGTTGCGTGGGGGATTTGCCATATTTCAGGCGTATGAGATGGGAAAAACATGTGCCATATACGGCTTGTTTTGTAGAATACTGGGCAAGCAAATGGGGCGAACTGGTAACAAAGGAGAATGCAATATGGCAATAAAAAAAACGGACTCAGCTGCAAGTTTGGCTCTTATTGCTCTATCCTGTATACTTCATGTGGTCATATTCCGTGGAAAAGTTGATATGAATCATTCCGTAATATATAGAATTCTGTCTGCCTTGTTGGCAGTCGTTATCGTACTGCCAATCCATGAATTGATACATTGGATCAGTATGCGTTTTTTTGGAAGGAAGGATGCTATTTTTCTGTTCTCTGATAGAATTGCAATCGCGTTGTTTATTGCAACC
>CALZEZ010000135.1 GCA_945643825.1 uncultured Lachnospiraceae bacterium | reverse complement strand
CGCCGCAACCAGCATACTGTTCGTGCATGATGCAAAGATAATAAACCACATAATCAACAGCTGTAATACGGAAGGAGTCCCACGAATCACATCCATGTAGATGGTTGCCAGATAGCTCCATATGCTTGGCTTGCCGTTTTTGCGGGTCGAAAGCTTCATAAAGGCAACGATCGTACCGATAATGAGACCAAGCACAGCCGCATAAAATGCCAGCTGCATCGTCACTCCGAGTCCTCTGATATATAGTTTCCAGCGATCACCTTCAATAAAGGCCATCTGCGCGGCCTCGCCCACGGACGATAACCATGAAGAAAATGCGTTCATTTCCTTTGTACTCCTTTCCTAACAGTTAAGGCACCGGTAAAGCACCGATGCCTTTTATTCTAACTTAATTCCTTGTTTTGGTCAACCAAGTCCTACTCTTCTACGGTTGCAAGATACTCGTTAAAGAGCTTATCGTAGGTTCCGTCAGCAATCACTTCCTCTAATGCCTTGTTTACCTTCTCAACAAGTGGGGATCCCTTAGGAAGCGCGATACCATAATCCTCTGTTGCAAAGTCAAACTCTACACCGGAAACAGCTACAAGACCAGGATTGTTGTTCTGGAATACAGTAGCCGGTCCCTGGTCAACGATAACACAGTCAACCTTGCCGTTTAACAGATCGTTTACCGCATAAACTGCCTTATCATAAGCGGAAACTGTTGCGCCCTCGATCTCCTGCGCTGCGTAATCACCGGTTGTACCAAGCTGAACACCGATGGTCTTATTCTTCAGATCCTCAGCTGTCTTTATATCGGAATTCTCCGGTAATACAATGTACTGAACGGCTGTGTAGTAGGGAGTTGAGAAATCAACGGTTTTCTTTCTCTCATCGGTAATGGTCATCGCTGCGATGGAAGCGTCGATCTTGGTTCCGATTGCTGCTACAAGAGCACCAAACTCCATATCCTGCCACTCAACCTTAAGACCCATCTTATCTGCAATTGCCTCAATTAACTTTACATCAAAGCCATCCGGGTTTCCGTTGTCGTCAACCATCTCAAAGGGAGGGAATGCAAGGTTGGTACCAACCACTAAAACGCCTTCCTTCATGGTCTCCTTGCTTGCGCCGCAAGCGGTGAGTGTCATGACACACATTGCTGTTGCCAAAAGTAATGCAATAATCTTCTTCATAATTGTCTCCTCGTCTTTCTTTTTATTTTCTACATCACAATATAGCAGACCGGAATAAACAAATCAACTGGAAATTTGCATAAATATTTAATAGACAATGTATATTTATTCATGCAAAAAGAATCGGTATGCACTTTTTCTTATTGAAAATACGCTCTGTTTCCTGTACGATAAAAAAAGCGGATGCCAGCGCATCCGCTTGCAAGAATCTCCTACGTCGATTCTTGTTAGCTTCGCACTACACACGAGCAATTTCCTATCACATAAAAAGGCGGATACGAGCAATTTCCTATTACAAAAGGCAAAAGAGAGGTGCACTATGAAATTAAGCGAATTGACAAGCTACAACCCGATAACGGTCCAGTGTCACGATAACCCGGATCCCGATACCCTTGCCTCCGGCTTCGGTGTTTACTGCTATTTTAAGGCTCTCGGCAAAGACGTACGATTAATCTACAGCGGTATGAGACAGATCCGCAAGGCCAATCTGCTTCTGATGATCGAGCATCTTCAGATCCCGGTCGAATATGTTTCCTCCCCAAAGGACAACCCGGTCAAGCTGGACGGTCTCCTCATCACAGTGGATTGTCAGTACGGTGAGGGCAATGTGACAAGGCTTCTGGCGGATGAGGTCGCTGTTATCGATCACCACCAGGATTATGTTCCCGATCGCAAATTAAAGAATATTGCTTCCACACTCGGAAGCTGCGCCACCCTGGTCTGGAAGCTTCTGTGCGCCGAGCAATTTGATTTTTCTGCGTATCCTACGCTGGAAACTTCCTTATACTATGGTCTGTATACCGATACCAACCAATTTTCAGAGATTTCCAATCCTCTTGATCTAAACATGCGCAACCAGATTCATTATGACAAGGCACTGATTACTCTGTTCCGCAATTCCAACATCTCGCTTAAGGAACTGGAAATTGCCGGTATCTCCTTAATTCGAACCACCTATAATGAAGACTATGAATTTGCAGTCATTCAGTCACAGCCATGCGATCCGAATGTGCTCGGACTCATCAGCGACTTCCTGCTGCAGGTGGCTGAGGTGAAGTCCTGTGTCGTATTTAACGAACTGGAGGGCAGCGGGGACATCAAGCTTTCTGTGCGCTCCTGCATCAAAACCGTAACCGCTAACGAGCTCGTCAAATTTCTGACCGATAAAATCGGGGATGGCGGTGGACATCTCGAAAAAGCCGGCGGAACAATCAGCCGAAGGCTTTTTGAGGAGCATTATCCCACTACCCATTCCTCCGCTTATATGAATAACCGGATGATTGCGTATTTTGATTCCTACGATATCCTCGATGCCTCTGAGACCGAACCCAATCTGACCGGCACAGCAATGTATCAGAAGGAGCATCTGCCCTATGGCTACATCATTCCATCAGACTTTCTTGCCGCCGATACACCAATCAGCTTCCGGACGAGTGACGGATTACTGGAGCAGATTGTCACGCCGGAGCTTGTTCTGATCCTACATAGCAACGGACTGATTCATCCGACCACACTGGCTCATTTTAAGCACACCTACGAGATTACAGAGGAGCCCTTTTTCCCGGATTCCGAGGTGACAGAATGTCTGTTAAAGAATACCTTTAACGATCAGACTACCGATCTGATTCCTCTTGCCAGAATCTGTATTCCGGATGAGGATTCCTTAATCTATGCAAGGAAGCTGACCAGAAAGCTCAAGCTTTTTCCTCTGTGGGATCCCGGCAAATACACCGTCGGAAACCCCGGAGACTATCTCGGTCTGCTTGCAAGCAATCCAAAGGATGCCTTTATTATCCGCGCAGAGAGCTTTGAGAAGGAGTATACTGCGGTTATGAACTAATTCATTATTATAGAAAAGAATAAACTATTTTAGTGATAATTATTGACTAGCTTTTTGGGGTTTTTTATAATAATAGAAGAAACAGTATTTGGGAGGCTTTATGTTACACATTACTTCTTTGGAGGATGGTCTGGATCTGTTCAAGGCATTGGGATCCGAGGTCCGGATTTCCATCATTAAATTGTTACTTTCCCATAAAGGTATGAATATGAATGAGCTGGCAAGCTCTCTAAACATCACAAACGGAGCGCTCACCAGCCATATAAAAAAGCTCGAAGACTGCGGCATCGTCCAGACCTCCTCTGAGTCTGCCGGTCATGGCAATCAGAAGATCTGTACGATAAAATTAGATAAAATACTGATCGATCTCGACGATGAGAAGGAGCTGCAGAACATCTATAAGACCGAGATTAAGATCGGGCACTATTGTGATTATCAGGTATATCCCACCTGCGGCATCTCCACCAGTACGGCGATGATCGGCGAGGTGGATGATCCCAGATATTTTGCCCACCCGGATCGCTTCAACGCTGATATTCTGTGGTTTACCAAGGGCTATGTCGAGTATAACATCCCCAATTTCATTCCAAATCACCAGAAAATCGACCAGATCATGATCTCCGTCGAGATCAGCAGTGAGGCTCCGGGCATCAACAGCATCTGGCCCTCCGATATTTATTTCTACATGAACAATGTCTGTATCGGAAAATGGATCAGCCCCGGTGACTTCGGTGATGTCAGGGGAATCTTTACGCCCGACTGGTGGTTTCCGAACTGGAATCAGTACGGTCTGCTCAAAATGATCGTCATCAACCGCCGCGGTACCTTCATCGACGGACTGCAGATTTCCGACGTGAGTCTGAATGATTTTAACTTTGACTATCGCAGCAATATCAAATTCCGGTTCGAGGTTCCCGACTCTGCGGAGCACGTGGGCGGTATTACACTATTTGGAAAAACCTTCGGGAACTACAACCAGGACATTGATGTCCGCATCAATTACAGTCCCATGGATGAGCCGGTGCAATAGGTAGATGCTTTTATTGACGCTGATAGCTCATCCGGGCCGCAATGTAGTATATGCCATAGAGCAATATAAAAAAAGCAAGTGCAACACACAATGAGCCGATTATCCACAGACTGTTTGTAAATACGGGAAGATGAAAGGCACTCATCTGCATTTTTTTCGCACTCACATATACAAAACAGCTGCTGACAATCCCTGCCGGTAACAAAGGCAATAGAAACATCATAGATAAATGTCGGTCGTTTAATCTACCGATATCCCGTGCACTCATTCCAAGCTGTTGCACAATGCGATCCTGTCTTCGCTTTGTTTCCCTGTCACTTAGTATTTGTGTCGCCAAAATTGCTGCACCTGTGATTTCAAAGACCAGTGCGAGGTAGAACAGGCAAATGGACATAGCATAGAGCTGTGTTAAGCTTTCTTTGTCAACCCACTTACCGGACAAATAATCAACATTTTCCACCAAGGCTGTTACACCGCTGCCGTCAGAAGCCGTTTTTCCTACATTTCTTCTTAATATCGAAAGACCATCGCACATTTCCACAATTGTCTGCAAATCCCGATTATCAAGCGGTGTTTGCGTTATGACAGACAACAGGCTGTATAGCGTTGTCATTTCACAGGTCGCCTGTTCTGGGACGATGATACAAAAATCAAGACCATTTCCGTATGTGTCCATCTGACTAAACGGCTCACAAAATATGCCATTCTCCGCAAACAAGTATTCTGCGCAATTCAGATTTTTATCCCCTTTAATCATATTATCAAAAGACTCCTTTAAAGTCGGAACGCAATGGATATAACATAAAGAAGGATTGAGCTCTACAGATTGAAGACCCAGCATCTCACGCAGCCTAATATAATCACTCTGTTTCATATATGTATCATGCTGATACTCCGCGCATGACATATAGCCAGAATGTCCTGTATCTGATATGACATTGTTTCTTGCGGTAAGAAAGCTTTCTTTGTCATCCGTATAAATGCTGTAGG
>CALZEZ010000134.1 GCA_945643825.1 uncultured Lachnospiraceae bacterium | reverse complement strand
TTTGGCGGACAGACCGTAGGACGTGTTGTGCTTTGCAATGCCGTGACCGGAGAATGTGTGGATTACGCGGTGGAGGATGTTCCGCAGTGGGTTGATAAGGTGTACTCCGCAGAGCTTCTGATGGAGCTGTACGACTATTATGGTGTCTTAAAGCACGGCTTCTGGAACAGCGTACTGAGTCAGCGCGACTGTCTCCAGTCTACTAACGGCTACAACTACATCGCACTGGATGATGATGTATGGGTTTATACCGGTGTTACCTCGGTCAATGCTGACCAGTCTAATGTCGGCTTCGTGCTCATGAACCAGCGTACCAAGGAGACGAGATATTACCGCATGGAGGGTGCCATCGAGGATTCTGCGATGAGCTCCGCAGAGGGTAAGGTGCAGCACCTCGGATATCGCTCTACGTTCCCGCTCCTGTTAAATATTGACGGAGAAGCTACGTATTTCATGGCACTCAAGGACGCCGCCGGACTTGTCAAAATGTATGCAATGGTGAATGTTCAGCAGTATCAATATGTAGCAACCGGTGAGACGATCAAGGAATGTGAGAAGATGTACAAGGAGCTTCTGCTGTCAAAGGGAATCGCTGTTTCGGATACTGTCGGACAGCAGACCGTGACCGGTACGATCGAGGTGATCACACCCGTGGTTCTCGAGGGAACGACCCACTATTATCTGATGCTGCAGGGAGATGAATCTGTATATGATGTGTCTATGGATCAGACGTCTTTAATCGGTGTGATTCGTCTGCAGCCCGGTGACAAGGTGACACTCACCTACGATCAGGGTGCAATGCTGCAGACAGTAACCGCTTTGGAATGATGTTGCGACGCCACAAGGCATGTGGTAAACTATAGCTACAAAAGGACAAAAGCAACAAGGAGGCTTTCTTAACCATGGCAACTGTAAAACTTACGGCGTTGATGGAGAAAATGAAGATGGAGAATCTGACTCCGGAGTTAGATATCTCTAAGATTAAGATTACGATGCCGGATATCAATCGTCCCGCTCTTCAGATGACAGGTTATTTTGAGCATTTTGATGAGACTCGTATCCAGGTGATCGGTTTTGTGGAATACACCTATATGCAGAGTCTTTCTGACGAGAGAAAGAAGGAGATTTATACACAGCTTTTAAGCTATCATATCCCTGCCATTGTTTTCTGCAGAGAGCTGCAGCCGGATGAGCTGTTTCACAGTATTGCCCTGGAGCATGGGGTTCCCCTGTTTCAGACCAAGAAATCCACCTCCTCCTTTATGGCGGAGACGATCCGCTGGTTAAATGTAAAGCTGGCGCCCTGCATCTCCGTGCATGGCGTACTGGTCGATGTATACGGCGAGGGTGTTTTGATCACGGGTGAGAGCGGAATCGGTAAATCCGAGGCAGCACTTGAGCTCATCAAGCGCGGACACCGTCTGGTAACGGACGATGTGGTGGAGATCCGAAAGGTGAGTGAGGATACCCTGATCGGTACGGCACCGGATATCACGAAGCACTTTATCGAGCTTCGCGGAATCGGTATCGTCGATGTCAAAGCGCTATTTGGTGCTTCGAGTGTCCGTGAGACCCAGAATATCGACCTTGTCATCAAACTTGAGGACTGGGATAAGGATAAAGAGTATGATCGCTTAGGTCTTGAGGAAGAATATATTGAATATCTTGGAAATAAGGTAGTATGTCACAGCATCCCGATCCGTCCCGGACGTAATCTGGCCATCATTTGTGAATCTGCCGCAGTTAATCACAGACAGAAGAAAATGGGCTACAATGCTGCGCAGGAGCTCTATAAGAGGGTGCAGGCCAATCTGGCAAAACGACGCGAGGAGGACGACGATTAATGAGATATCTGTTTGGAGTGGATGTAGGAGGAACGACAGTAAAGCTTGGCTTTTTTGACGCCGATGGAAATCTGCTTGATAAATGGGAGATTCCGACCCGTAAGGAGGATAACGGCGGTCACATCCTCGAGGATGTGGCAGCAACCATCAAGGAGAAGCTGACAAGGGATTCCATTGCACTGCAAGACGTTGTGGGAGTCGGTCTCGGCGTACCGGGACCTGTGGACGATGCAGGCATGGTCTATAAGGCAGTGAATCTCGGCTGGGGCGAGTTTAATGTAGTAAAGATGCTTTCCGATCTGCTGGGACTTCCGGTCAGGGCAGGTAATGATGCAAATGTAGCTGCACTCGGCGAAATGTGGAAGGGTGGCGGTCAGGGCTATAAGGACCTGGTTGCAGTCACACTTGGAACCGGAGTTGGCGGAGGTATTATCTTAAATGGAAAGATTCTCACCGGTTCTACCGGAGCGGGCGGTGAGATCGGGCACATCCATGTGCAGGATGGCGAGGAAGAGGTCTGCGGCTGTGGTAATCAGGGATGTCTTGAGATGTATGCGTCGGCAACGGGAATTGCCCGTCTGGCGAACAGAAGACTGGAAAAGGATGATAAGCCGAGTATGCTCCGCGACAAACCGATATCGGCAAAATCCGTTTTCGATGCGGTAAAGGCCGGCGACGAGGTTGCAATAGAGATTGCAAAACAGTTTGGTGACTATCTGGGAACGGCGCTTGCCAATGTCGCAGCGGTTGTCAATCCCGAGGTCTTTGTCATCGGTGGCGGCGTATGTAAGGCAGGCGAAATATTGTTTGATTACATCTGCCCTGTGTTTACAAGGAATGCATTCCACAGATGCCGCGGTGCAAAGTTTTCACTGGCGACACTTGGCAATGATGCCGGAATCTATGGCGCAGCAGCAATGATGTTGGATTAATGAGGTTTTATATAAGGTAATGGTGAATATGATCAGTACAGATTTGAGAAATCAATTGGAACAATTTGTACCGGCTGAAAATATAAAATTACAGGAACCAATGAGCAGCCACACCTCCTTTCGTACAGGCGGTGAGGCAGATGTGTTTGTACTTGCAGAAAATGGGGAACAGCTTTCCGGGCTGATTCCCTATTTGCATGAGAAGGACTATCCTTTTTTTCTTTTAGGCTTCGGCTCGAATCTGCTCGTTTCGGATCACGGCTACCACGGAATCATGATTAAGCTTTCCGGAGAGCTGGACCGGATTCGGGTCGAGGGCGAGCGTATCATCGCCGGGGCAGCAGCCTCACTTGCCAGAGTGGCGAGAGTGGCATGCGAGCATGGACTGACCGGATTTGAATTTGCATCCGGAATTCCCGGAAGCGTTGGCGGCGGTATCGTGATGAATGCGGGAGCCTATGATGGCGAGATGAGCCAGATCGTGGAATGGGTCAGAGTGATGGACCTGGCCGGAAGAAGCTTTCGCCTGGAAAATCCGCAGATGGAATTTGGCTATCGCACGAGCATTGTCAAAAAACAGCCCCTGATTGTGTTAGAAACCGCCTTTAAGCTGCAACCGGGGCAAAGAGAACAGATAGCTGCCTATATGGAGGAGCTGGCGTCACGCAGAAGACAGAAGCAGCCGCTTGAGTATCCCAGTGCCGGAAGCACATTCAAGAGACCGGAGGGATATTTTGCCGGAAAGCTCATTATGGATGCCGGACTTAAGGGCTATCAGATCGGGGGCGCACAGGTGTCCGAGAAGCACTGCGGCTTTGTTATCAATACCGGACAGGCGACCTCCACGCATGTCTATCAGTTGATTGAGCACGTGCGCATGCAGGTAAAGAGCAAATATGATGTTGAACTGGAACCGGAGGTAATCCTGTTAGGAGACTTTTAAGATGAAACTTGTTATTGTTACGGGAATGAGCGGTGGCGGCAAGAGAACCGCCGTAAAAATGTTAGAGGATGTCGGATTTTACTGTGTAGATAATCTGCCGGTATCCTTTATTGAGAAATTTGTGGAGCTGGTGTCGGCACCCAACACCGAGGTTACGAAGGTGGCACTGGGGCTGGATGTGCGGGCGAACCAGTCCTTTGAAGAGGTGGAGAGAATCCTGGAATCCCTTCGAAACAATGGCTACAGCTTTGAGATTCTGTTCATGGATGCCAGCGACCAGGTTCTGTTAAAGCGCTATAAGGAGACCAGACG
The DNA here is from genome assembly GCA_945643825.1 of uncultured Lachnospiraceae bacterium. GTDB lineage: Bacteria > Bacillota > Clostridia > Lachnospirales > Lachnospiraceae > UMGS2037. Next base: position 1,005 of record CALZEZ010000134.1, on the reverse strand, counting down.
CGTACATCCGCTGTCTCCGGACGGAAGAGTGGAGGATGGCATTCACAGGGAGCGTGAGATTCTGCGCAAGATTAAGAGCGAGGCTGACTATGTGATTGACACCTCCAGTCTCTTAACCAGAGAACTAAAGGAAGAGCTGGATCGCATTTTTGTGCAGAACAAAAAATACAACAGCCTCATGATCAACATCGTGTCCTTTGGCTTCAAAAATGGAATTCCGGCAGATGCGGATCTGGTATTTGATGTTCGTTTTCTTCCCAACCCGTTCTATATTGATGAACTCAAGCATAAAACTGGTAATGACAAGGAGGTACAGGACTATGTCATGCAGTTTAAGGAGGCAGGTCAGTTTGTGGACAAGCTGGTAGACCTGCTGGCCTTTCTGATTCCCAATTATGTGAAGGAGGGAAAATACCAGCTAGTCATCGGAATCGGCTGTACCGGCGGAAAGCACCGGAGTGTGACACTCGCCAATGAGCTGTATCGCTGTATGAAGGACAAGGGAGATTACGGCCTGAAGATTACGCACAGAGATGTTGTACAGGGGATTTAGGACATGTCTTTTTCGAGTGAGGTAAAGGATGAACTGGTAAAGCATGCGAGCGCATCCAGACATTGTCAGCTTGCAGAGCTGTCTGCTATACTTCATTTCTGCGGGGTACTAAACCGCGATGAGAACGGCAGACTTGTGCTTGGGCTGCAGACCGAAAACGGCTGCGTAATAAGAAAATGCTTTACATTATTGAAAAAAGCATATAATATAGAGACGAACATCGTCCAAAGAAATCATATGTGCGTGGATTTTCCGATGGAAGAGGATATTCTGGAGAAACTCCTCCGCGCGACAAAGTACCTGGACGAGGACGGACTGAAGAGATTTATGACACCGGTTAACCGGGTGGTCGTGAAGAACTCCTGTTGCAGAAGGGCTTTCATCCGTGGCGCTTTTCTCTGTATCGGATCGATGAGTGATCCGGGGAAGAGCTATCATCTGGAATTTGTCTG
>CALZEZ010000133.1 GCA_945643825.1 uncultured Lachnospiraceae bacterium | reverse complement strand
TAGGTTAACCCGCCTGCCCCGTTTTCGGAGGCTTCTATCGACGAAATCTCAATATCATAGAGCTCACCCAGCCTGAGCTTCTTGCTGCATTCTTCCTTGTTTTTTTCTATTTTCTTCTGATTCATTTATTCTACCTGCTTTTTAATTATGGTTTGGTGTACACTGGGGAGGCTGTTTGATTTTGTGATAAATATCTTTCCACAAACTTCAAATCTTCTGTTCTATTCATCCCAATAATCTATTGTTTCCTGTGGTGTTGTATCAACCCCAAACAACTGCCACATAAAATCCTCTTTCTCATGGTAAAGATTAATTATTCGAATATATTCCTCTTCAATTTTATAAAACACATAATTCTTACACACAAATATGTACCGATAATCTGACACTAAGTCAAACATTTTCGATACTTCTGAACCCTTTTCTTCATTGTCACAAAGTCCTCTTATTGCATCTGTAATGCTCTTAACTATTTTTTTAGCACTATCCGAACCGTATTCTTGTGATATTGCCTTCTTTAATGCTCTTAACTTATCCGCTGCATCAGGAGTATATTTTATCTTTTTCAATTAAGTATCCCCAATTCACGTTCTAAATCGTCTGCATCAATCCAACCTTCCGCATCAGCTCGTTCTTCAGCACGTTTCAAATCAAGCATAAGCATTGCGATTGCCTGTTCCTTCAATGCTTCCTTGCTATTTTTTGTCACAATAAAAGGAAGTCCTTCGACATTTAAAGATTGTTGAATAAAAGTATTAAATGCATCCGTCAATGTCATTCCGGTCTTTGCATAAATCTCCTCAACAGCTCTTTTAATCTCTGAATTTATTCTTACTTGAAAAGTTGAATCCTTTGGTGCAATAGCAACATTCAAATTTGAATCCATAAATCATACCTCCTCGCTTTTTTCTATAGCATAGTATTTCTTTAACCATTCGTCAATACATTGTCATTACACTTAAGTTTATGATATTGGCGTCTATCTGCTCATGTCCGAGTATTTTCTGAACTTATGTGGCTCATCTCATGTTAAAAAAAAATACAGAAACTCTCACAAGATAATTTATTCAGCCCAATTTTCAAGTTTTAATCCTTTAACTTTTTCAAATTCTTTTGTATTATTTGTGACCACTGTATAACCTAATGCCTTGGCATGACCTGCAATCATCTCATCTAACGGGCCAATTGGTGTACCTACTTTTTCCAAATCTGCTCGAATTTTTCCATAACTCTCAGCTGCCAATGAATCAAAATTCATAATTTCAATATTTGCCAATAGCAAAGCTAACGCAACTCTGTTCTTCTCTATTACTTTGCTTTTCTCCACACCATGTACCAGTTCCGCATAAGTAACAGAAGAAATACATATATCTATCGGATCATGTTCTTGCAATCGCAAAAACACTTGCTCAGGTTTATGCTTAATTGCATAAATACATATATTGGTATCTAACATATATCTCATAATGCTTCTCGCTCCTGCTCCAGATTACCATCTCGACCCTCTTGCATAAAATCATCTGAAAACATATCTATTGCCTGCATAAATGAACTCCATTTATTTGTTTTTGGCATCAATAAAACAATATCTCCGATTCGATTAACTGCTACTTCATCTGTATTAAATCTACATTCCTTGGGAAGTCTTACCGCTTGACTCCTACCATTTTCAAAAACTTTTGCAGTCATCATAATAATCAACTCCTTTCTTATATTATTAGTATATATCAAGGTATATATCATGGTCAACAAAAATGGAATCTGCCAAATAGACAAATTCTTATTTTGCGCGTTTCTACAATTGATGCGCAGACAGGACGATATGAGCATGCAGCGAAGCGTAATGCGAATGGCACCTCGATAAACTGTAAGAAAGTTTACTAAGAAAACATTCTAAATTAGTATCTGCTGATCAAGCAGATATTAATTCAGGAACGCTTTGAAACAGGATTCGGTATAATAGCTATACTAATAATTGCTATGACGATAAGCACATGTAGGATAATATGGTATAAATCCGGCACATATCTTCCAGCTGCTTCTGCCACCTGAATGCAATCTTCAAAATATGAAATCTTATCTTCTGTATTCCCCATGAATCCGCTTCCAAACAGAGTGTACCATTCATGACTAAAAAATTGCGTGATAAACCACATCACAAGCCACCCCAAATGAATATACCTGCCTATTTTCCTGGTGAAGATATATGTCAAAAATGTGATTACCGGAATAACCAAAAATATCCATTCGTCCTTAAACGCTCCTTCAACAAGATATTTATTTCCAAGCTTAAGTCCGAACATAGAAAGGAAATACCATATTAGTAAAACATTATTGGCAATAATAGCAAATCTTTTTTTATTCATTACGATATCACCACTTTGTGCAGACCTTTTTGTACCTTTCTATCTATAGGAGCTTTTCAAAACAGTACGCATTCTGTTTACCGACATATTTCCCATATGCTTCGCAATGCTGATAGCCAAGCGCCCCATAGAACTCAATAGCATGCGTATTTTGCACCCGAGTCTCTAATACCAGTTTTGAGTATCCGAATGCTTTCGCTTCCCGCTCTAATGAATCAATGATTTTTCTGCCTATGCCGCATATCCTCCATAATGAAATGTTCTCCGTTCTACTATATCGTTATCACATTCAAATCGCATGAGTTATGAATCATCTGAAGAAAAGCTGCATTCGCCTGCTCATCCTGAGACAACCAGCCTTGCAGGACTGTATAAAGGAGCAGTCTGCGATATTCTAGAAAAACGCCCAATTGCTCTAACCAAAACGAATCAATTTCATTCTCTGTCCGGTATCCCGCTAAGAAGGACTCGTAGAATTTCTTTAATACTTCCGGTTTGGAAATGGGATTCATCATTCCACCCGTCACATCAAACAATAAGCCCTGTATCGGAAGAAGAATATCATTCGCAAAAAAATGACATTCTGCGCAATCAAAATCAATTACTGCGATTTCCTCTCCGGATGCAATAATATTCATCTGATGATTGTCATTATGAATAAAACCATAAGAATCACGGCTAATCGGTAATGCTCGTAGTTTCTCGCGCATCTGCTCCCATTTTTCTCTTATCTCCTCATTAGGAGCCATTTTGCTTAGGGAATCAATCTCCGCTTCAAAACCATAGCGTGGGTCTTCTTCATTTGCATTCTTCCAGACCGGATATTCTTTCGCCATCTTATGCATCTTGCCGGTCAGCTTTCCCCACTCATACACAAGCTTCTCATTATGAATAAGGTCGTTTGCATCCGGCACACGGCCTTCAATAAAGTCCATCAGTGTCGCTATGTACATGGTATTTTCGTCCTGCGCAACCTCATAGATATTGCCCCGTGTATTTCGGATTGGATTACTCACATGAATGCCACAGCTTCCAAGATAATGAGCAAATTCCAAAACACTCTTCACGAGTTTTTCATCTTCTGCCTGTGATATCTTTAGCACCTGCCTTTTCTCATTCCCGGTTACCGTATACACAATGCCGTCACTATCTTCTCGGCCACCGCCTAAGAGGATCAACTCACTTGATTTAATGCCAAACCTCTCTGCTAAACTGTCTCTAATTTCATCTTTTAATGGTTTCATGTTCTTTCTCTTTTCACTTTTATTCTTTCCTGCGAATCCGGCGAGCTATCGCTTGATTTCCCGGATCATGGAATACTCTGAAAGCAAGGTTCCGTCTTTTAGCCGAATTGCATTGGGTCTGACGCCGGTGATCCGGAAACCCATTTTCTCATACAGAGCACGCGCACGGCTGTTTCCCTCGATAAAATCCAGTTCGATCTGTAAAATCTCGGAATTATTCTCTGCGATATGTATCATTTCCTGAAACATTCTCGTGCCGATTCCCTGATTCCAGTATTCACTTAAAAGCGCAATTGCGACACTCGCACGATGTCTGGTCTTGATTCCGTTACTCCATGATATCTGGCAGTTTCCGGCAACCTTACCATCAACCAGACAAACTATCATAGCATCGTTTTCCGACTCATTTGTATGATCAAAAAAGTCCTTTTCCGATTCCGGCGTATATTTATTGCATTCCTCGGGATAGCGCAGGATAAAATCCGTCTCTCCTGCTGAAATGTACAGATAATCCAGCATTCCCTGAACATCCTCATCCTTTGGACTTCGAAGCAGAGCGCTCCGTCCATCCTTAAGTTTAAATTCGATATCATTAATAACCATATTTTTGCTCCTATCAGATTATTTTTAGAATCAGCAGGGATCAATCTGATGGACAATGCCATTTCTGTAATCTCCTGTAAACACGGTCACGGCAGGTCCCGTCATATATACCACATTATCCCTTACATCCCACTCAATCTGCAGATCTCCGCCAAGAAGATGCACGGTTACGTTCCTGTCACACAGACCATTCAGCATGGTTGCCACTGCAGAGGCACAGGCTCCGGTTCCACAGGCAAGTGTCTCTCCGGTTCCTCTCTCCCATACACGCATGTATAGGTTCTTTCGGTCTGCCACACGGATAAATTCCGTGTTGGTTCGTTCCGGGAATGCCGGATGATTCTCAAATGCCGGTCCAATCTTCTCAATATCCACTGCTTTTTCATCCTCAACGTAGGTTATGACATGTGGATTCCCCATGGAAACACAACTTATCTCATAGTCCTTTCCAAGGACGTTGAGCTTTGCCCCAAGTACAGCACTTATCATTGCCTCTTTTGACTTTGCACTGCAGTCTGAAGCTTCTGATCCGTTTGCCCTGACTTCCTTTGTTCCCTCAAGTGTTGTTGGTATGCTCTCCGGTGACAGCTTCGGTGCTCCCATGTTCACACGCACATCACTTACCTTACCATCAAGCAATCGTAAAGAAAGGTATTTGATACCAGCCAGAGTCTCAATGGATACATCCAGCTTATCTGTCAATCCAAAATCGTATACATACTTGCCCACACATCTGAATCCAAAATGTCTGTCACTGACTGCGCGAGCCACATCAACCGGAGAGGCAAGTTCCTCCCTGGTGCAATCTACATATACATAATCGTTTCCCA
>CALZEZ010000132.1 GCA_945643825.1 uncultured Lachnospiraceae bacterium | reverse complement strand
GAAGTACTATTCAGGTGGAGCAGTTCTTAGAAAAGGTTGTAAAGCCCATTCTGGAAGAAAACAAGGATCTGTTGGGAGTAAAGGCTGACATAACAGTGTAACGTACCAGTGATATAATCTATTCTTATGTCAAATATAATAAAAAACAATTTTACTTATAAATAAGAATCGGCTATACTGTATAAGTAAGAAGCAGTGATGGCGCATGCTTTTTAACGGGCATGCGCCTATTATTATGGAAATTAAGGAGAAAGCTATGGTAAAAGCGGTAGTCGGAGCAAACTGGGGCGACGAAGGAAAAGGCAAAATCACAGATATGATGGCAGAGAACGCGGATATTATTGTTCGCTTTCAGGGTGGTGCCAATGCAGGTCACACGATTGTAAATAAATACGGAAAATTTGCATTACACACCCTGCCAAGTGGAGTATTCTACGATCACACCACAAGTATTATCGGCAACGGAGTAGCACTGAATATTCCGGTATTATTTAATGAGATCAAATCGATTACGGATCGGAATGTTCCGATGCCGAAAATCTTAGTATCTGATCGTGCACAGATGGTGATGCCCTATCATATTCTGTTTGATCAGTATGAGGAGGAGCGTCTCGGAGGAAAGTCCTTTGGTTCGACCAAATCCGGTATTGCACCGTTTTATTCTGATAAGTATGCGAAGATTGGCTTCCAGGTAAGTGAGCTGTTCGATGAAGAGCTTCTTAAGGAGAAGGTGGTTCGTATTTGCGAGATGAAGAATGTTTTGTTAGAGCATCTGTATCATAAGCCGTTATTGGATCCGGTACAGCTGCTGGAAACTCTGCATGAGTACCGCGATATGGTTGCCCCGTACGTCTGCGATGTATCTCTTTTCCTGGATCGTGCTTTAAAGGAAGGCAAAACGGTTCTGTTGGAGGGTCAGCTTGGTACATTAAAGGATCCGGATCACGGTATCTATCCGATGGTTACTTCGTCCTCGACACTGGCAGCATATGGAGCAATCGGAGCAGGTATTGCGCCGAGCGAGATCAAGCAGATTGTTACGGTTTGTAAGGCATATTCCTCTGCAGTAGGAGCAGGTGCTTTTGTATCTGAGATATTCGGAGATGAAGCAGATGAGCTTCGTCGCCGTGGTGGTGATGGCGGTGAGTATGGTGCAACAACCGGCAGACCGCGTCGTATGGGATGGTTCGACTGTGTGGCTTCCAAGTATGGCTGCCGTATGCAGGGAACGACCGACGTTGCGTTTACGGTTCTTGATGTGCTTGGCTATCTGGATGAAATTCCGGTTTGTGTGGGCTATGAGATTGATGGTGAGGTCACAACAGACTTCCCGGTAACCTGGAAGCTTGAAAAGGCGAAACCGGTGCTCAAGACACTTCCCGGCTGGAAATGCGAGATACGCGGAATTAAGAAGCATGAGGAACTTCCGGAGAACTGCCGGAACTACATCGAGTTTATCGAGGAGCAGATCGGATATCCGATCACGATGGTCAGCAATGGACCGGGCAGAGATGATATCATCTATCGCGAGAGTAAATTGAGCAAATAGAAGTTTTAGAAATGTTTTAGATTCTTTTAAGATTATGGGGCTTGCCAAGCGGCAAGCCCCATGTTATTTTAGGTGTACATCTTATTTTCTGAACTGAGAACGTTTTCTCAATGTGGGATCCAGTATCTTTTTACGGATTCTAAGATTCTTTGGAGTTACCTCTAGAAGCTCATCCGTCTCAATGAAATCGAGACACTGTTCCAGACTTAAGATACGTTTCGGCACGAGGCGAAGTGCCTCATCAGCACTGGAGGATCGGGTGTTGGTCAGATGCTTGGTCTTACATACATTGACCTCGATATCCTCTGCTTTTCCGGTCTGACCGACCACCATGCCGGCATATACCTTTTCACCGGGTCCAATGAAGAGAGTTCCACGCTCCTGTGCATTGAACAATCCATAGGTAATCGCTTCTCCGGCCTCGAAGGCAATCAGAGAACCCTGTTTGCGGTAGGAGATATCGCCCTTATAAGGACCATAGCCGTCAAAAATGGTGTTCAGAATGCCATTTCCCTTGGTGTCTGTCAGAAAATCTCCGCGATAGCCGATCAGACCTCTGGAGGGGATAGAGAATTCGAGACGGGTATATCCGCCGGAAGCCTGTCCCATACTGCGAAGCTCACCCTTACGTTCGCTGAGCTTCTGAATGACAACACCGGAAAATTCATCCGGTACATCGACATAAGCGAGCTCCATTGGCTCCAGGCGTTTGCCCTTCTCATCTTCCTTATAGAGAACCTCGGCTTTGCTTACTGCAAATTCATAGCCTTCCCGGCGCATATTCTCAATAAGAACCGACAGATGAAGCTCACCGCGACCGCTTACCTTGAAGGCATCGGTGTTCTCAGTTTCCTCCACACGAAGGGAGACATCGGTATTAAGCTCCCGCATCAGTCTGTCGCGGATGTGACGGCTTGTGACATATTTTCCTTCCTGTCCGGCAAGCGGGGAGTCGTTAACGATAAAATGCATGGCAATGGTTGGCTCCGAAATCTTCTGGAAAGGAATGGGTGCCGGATTCTCAGGCGAGCAGAGGGTATCTCCGATATGGATGTCCGCGATGCCGGAGATTGCCACGATCGATCCGATCCCGGCTTCCTTTACCTCGATTTTGTTTAAGCCGTCATATTCATATAATTTGCTGATTTTTACCTTCTTGAGCTTATCCGGCTCATGGTGGTTTACAATGACAACCTCCTGGTTAACCTTGACAATACCGTTATCAACCTTTCCTACACCGATACGGCCGACATATTCGTTGTAATCAATCGTGCTGATGAGTACCTGGGTACCTGCCTCGGGATCTCCCTCGGGAGCAGGAATATAGTCTAGGATAGTGTCAAAAAGAGGAGTCATGTCCTTGTTTTTTACTGTGAGATTGAGAGTGGCAGTACCTGCCTTGGCTGATGCAAAGACAAAAGGGCAGTCAAGCTGCTCATCACTGGCATCCAGATCCATAAACAGCTCCAAAACCTCATCCACAACCTGCTCAGGACGTGCCTCGGGACGATCTACTTTATTGACACAGCAGATGACCGGCAGATCCAGCTCTAACGCCTTGCGGAGAACGAATTTGGTCTGAGGCATGGGTCCCTCAAAGGCATCTACCACGAGAATGACTCCGTTTACCATTTTGAGAACACGCTCTACCTCACCACCAAAGTCAGCATGACCGGGAGTATCAATAATATTGATTTTGGTTCCTTTGTACATGACAGCAGTATTTTTTGACAAAATAGTAATACCGCGTTCGCGCTCTATATCGTTAGAGTCCATGACGCGTTCGGCAACCGCCTGGTTTTCGCGGAAGACACCGCTTTGCTTTAACAGCTCGTCTACCAGAGTAGTTTTGCCATGGTCAACGTGCGCGATAATTGCTACATTTCTGACATCGTTTCTTTTTTGAATCATAATGATAACCTCATAACAAATGTTGACAAATTTCAAAACCATATAAGTATAACATTGAAGGAAGAATACGACAAGACGAAAAAATCCCCAAAATATGCGATAAATAACAGTTCTAAAAGATAATACTGTCCATATATTAGTAATACATCACTGGAAAAAGTGTTGCCAGTAACACCAATAAACCATTGTCGCAGATGCGACGGAAAGAGAGGAAGTAATGACAGACAAGGTAATTGAAAACAATCAGGTAACGATCATGGGGACAATCGTGAGTGGATTCACGTACAGCCATGAGATCTTCGGAGAGGGCTTCTACATGACGGGTGTCAAGGTGGAACGTCTCAGTGAAAGTGCGGATATGATTCCGATGATGATTTCCGAACGACTCGTGGATGTGACGAAGGATTACACGGGCGAGAATGTGGTCGTGAGCGGGCAGTTCAGGTCCTACAACCGGCATGAAGAGCGTAAGAACAGACTGGTTCTTTCTGTGTTTGCCAGAGAGCTTGAGTTTGTGGATCAGATTGCGGAGAGTGCCAAAACCAATCAGATCTTTTTGGATGGCTATATCTGCAAGGAACCGATCTACCGCAAGACACCGCTTGGGAGAGAAATCGCGGATCTTCTGTTAGCGGTCAATCGCCCCTATGGCAAATCAGATTATATCCCATGTATCTGCTGGGGAAGAAATGCAAGATATGCCAGTGGCTTTACTGTGGGAGACCGATGTGCATTATGGGGCAGAATCCAGAGCCGTGAATATATGAAGAGAATCAGTGAGGAGGAGCTTGAAAAGCGCGTGGCATATGAAGTTTCTGTCAGTAAACTGGAGCTGATGGACAATGATTCGTTAGAGATGGAATAAATCCTGATTTGCAAAAAGGGGAAAAGCATGGTAGAATAAGAAACCGATAAACCATATTAGCTGGAGAGATCAGATGGAAAAGGGGAAGATTTATATCTATACCGGAGATGGTCACGGGAAATCACCCGCAGCGCTTGGAAGAGCATTGCAGGCGGCAGATGCCGGGAAAAAGGTTGTGATCATTCAGTTTCTGAAGGGCGGCCTGGTAGAATCAGAATTTCTGAAACGCCTTGAGCCGGAGATAAAGCTGTTCCGTTTTGAAAAGTCGGATGAAAATTATGAGGAGCTTTCCGAAGAACGTAAGGCAGACGAGATACGCAATATCCGCAATGGAGTTGGATTTGCGAGAAAGGTATTAAGTACCGGTGAGTGTAATCTGCTGATTCTCGATGAGGTGCTTGGACTGGTAGAGAAGGAGATTATCTCCGTGGAGGATCTGCGTGGGCTGTTGGAAAGCAAGCCTGACGATATGGATGTGATACTGACAGGAATCGCACTGAGTGATGATGTGTGTGTGCTGGCAGATGAGATATCCAGAATAGAAACCTTGAAATTTAAAGTGTGGTAGGGGCATTGACAATAATCCCTGCCGGTGCTATCATAACGTTCGTGAGGATAGAGGTTGCGTGATCTATGAGTAATCGCCCGGATACGACAGACGTAAGGGAAGAGCGATGAAAGGGGAGAACGCCGAAAGAGAGTCTGTTCTGTGCAGGTTCTCTTGGGCATACA
>CALZEZ010000131.1 GCA_945643825.1 uncultured Lachnospiraceae bacterium | reverse complement strand
AAGATGATTGGTTCACCTCCCGGATATGTGGGCTTCGAGGAAGGCGGACAGCTCGCAGAAAAAATCAGAAAAAATCCTTATTCGGTTGTTTTATTTGATGAGATCGAGAAGGCACATCCGGATGTGTTTAATGTACTCTTACAGGTACTGGATGACGGACACATCACGGATTCCAAAGGACGAAAGGTCAGCTTTAAGAATACAATCCTGATCATGACCTCCAATGCAGGGGCAAATCGTATTATTGACCCGAAGAATCTGGGCTTTCGAACCGATCCGTCGAAGGAACATGAATATGAGAAAATGAAAAGCGGCGTGATGGAGGAGATAAAGCGGATCTTCAAGCCGGAGTTTATCAATCGTATTGATGAGATCATGGTATTTCATCCGTTGGTAAAGGAGGATATGAAGCAGATTGTTACACTGCTTGCCGGACAGCTGTCAAAACGTTGCGAGGCACAGATGCAGATTAAGCTTTCTCTGACACCGGGATGCAAGGAATATATTGTAGAGAAATACGCAGATTATAAGATGGGAGCAAGACCGCTCAAGAGAGCGATTCAGTCAGCGATTGAAGATCCTCTTGCAGAGGAAATCCTAAGCGGACGAATCAAGCAGGGTGACAAGGTCACTGTTGGTGTATCCAATAAACAGATTACATTTACAGTCAAAGAATAAAGCCAAAAGCATATATCACATAGGAGGAAATACAATGGCAGCAGAATTACTTCGCACAGAAAGCGATGGAACACTTAGTTTTGGAGATTACACGCTTAATCAGAAGGCAAAGCTTGAGGACTATGAGCACAATGGAGATCTTTATAAGGTTAAAACCTATGCGACTATGACCAAGCTTGAAAAGAATGGTATGTTCGCATATGAATCGGAACCCGGTACAAGTGTATCCTTCTTTAAGGAGACGGAGAGTGGAGTTGAATTCAATGTGTCTGGGGCATCTGATGCAGAGATTACGATCGGACTCAAGGAAGATACCGAATATGAGATTTATCTGGATGGAAAGAGCATCGGCAAGATGACAACGAATCTTGGCGGTAAGCTTTCCTTAAGTGTGGAACTGTCCGGAACAGAGACAGTGAATGTTAAGGTGACTGAATAGTTTATGGCGAATGCAAAGAAAACGACCGGCTTTTTTTGTCAGGAATGCGGTTATGAATCCAGTAAATGGATGGGGCAGTGTCCGGGCTGTAAGAGCTGGAATACCCTGGTAGAGGAGCCGGTAAAAAGGATTAGTCGTGCAAGTGGGATCTCACATGGTCAGACAGCTGCAGTGCCTGTTCCAATTCAGCAGATCGACTTAAAGCAGGACGATAAGATTCTTACAGGAATCGGGGAACTGGACAGAGTTTTGGGAGGCGGCATTGTGCCCGGCTCCCTTACATTGGTGGGCGGAGATCCCGGAATCGGAAAATCGACACTTCTGCTGCAGGTGTGCTATCAGCTTGCTCAGACCGGGCAGAAGGTTTTGTATACATCCGGAGAGGAGTCAGCACGACAGATTAAGATGCGCGCCGATCGTATCGGAAAGTTCGCAAAAGAGCTTTATGTTTTGTGCGAAACGAACCTTGATCTGATTCGTGACATCCTTGAAAGAGAGAAACCGGTGGTTGCCGTAATCGATTCCATTCAGACAATGTACCGCGAAACCGTTTCCTCAGCACCGGGAAGCGTGTCGCAGGTTCGTGAGGCAACCGGTCTGCTCCTGCAGCTGGCAAAGGGCTCCGGAATAGCAATTTTTATAGTGGGGCATGTGACGAAGGATGGTACTGTGGCTGGACCACGCGTATTAGAGCACATGGTGGATACCGTTTTGTATTTTGAGGGAGACAGACATGTGGCGCACAGACTTCTTCGAGGAGTCAAGAACCGGTTCGGTGCCACTGACGAGATCGGTGTCTTTGAGATGGCAGAGAATGGACTTAAAGAGGTAACTAATCCGTCGGAGTATATGCTGAATGGAAGACCGCAGGATGCAGCAGGCTCTGTGGTTTCAAGTGTGGTTGAGGGAACCAGACCGATTCTGTTAGAGGTACAGGCATTAGTCTGCCGCAGTAATTTTGGTATTCCGAGAAGACAGGCTGCCGGAACGGATTTTAACCGGTTGAATCTGTTAATGGCAGTGTTAGAAAAGCGGGTGGGGCTGCAGATATCGGATCATGATGCCTATGTGAACCTGGCTGGTGGAATGAGGATCACAGAACCTGCGATGGATTTGGGAATTGTACTGGCTGTTGTATCAAGCTTTAAAAACCGTGCGATTGATGAGCACACGCTGTGCTTTGGTGAAGTCGGTTTAAGCGGTGAGGTGCGTGCAGTAAGTATGGCCGAGGGGCGGATCAAGGAAGCAAAAAAGCTAGGATTTACTACCTGTATTCTTCCTGCCGCGAATCTTGTAAAAATGAAAAAAATCGAGGGGATAGAGCTTCTTGGAGTGAGCAATGTGCAGGAAGCGATTGAACTGATTCAATAGAAAGGTTAGAAAAGATGCTGGAGCTTAGAGATATCTGTTTCGGTGTAGAGACTGAGAATGCCGAAAAAGAAATACTACGAAACATTAACCTGCAGGTGGATGAGAGATTTGTTGCCCTGACAGGTCCTAACGGTGGTGGGAAGTCGACACTGGCTAAGATCATTGCCGGTATTTTAGTTCCTACCTCAGGGAAGATTTTTCTTGATGGAGAAGATATTACAGGGCTGTCGGTGACAGATCGGGCGAAGCGGGGAATCAGCTATGCGTTTCAGAAGCCGGTTTGTTTTAAGGGGCTTACCGTAAAGGATCTGATCAGTCTGGCTGCCGGTAAGTCGATCTCAATGACAGAGGTTTGTGACATCCTGTCTGAGGTGGGGTTATGTGCAAGGGATTATGTGAATCGTGAAATGAATGATTCTCTTTCGGGAGGAGAGCTCAAGCGTATTGAGATTGCAATGGTCAAGGCACGCGGAACAAAGCTTTCCATTTTTGATGAACCGGAGGCCGGAATAGATCTTTGGAGCTTCCAGAATCTGATTCAGGTATTTGAGAGGATGTATCGTGACATTAATGGTACGATTCTGATTATTTCCCATCAGGAGAGAATTTTAAATATAGCAGATAAGGTGATCGTCATTGCGGATGGTCAGATTAGCAGACAGGGAACAAGAGATGAGATTCTGCCATCGCTTTTGAGCAGTAAAACCTGTAGCGTTCTGACAGAAAAAATGTAGGAGAATAGGTAAAGGCAGGTTAATAGAATGGATTTGATTCAGAAGAATTTATTGCAGGAGATAGCAGGACTTCATGAAGTTCCTGAGGGAGCCTATAATATCCGTGCAAATGGCGAGCTTCAGGCAAGAAATACGACAGCCAATATTGATATTGTGACCAAGAGCGATAAGTCAGGGATCGACATCATTATTAAGCCCGGAACGAAAAATGAAAGTGTTCATATTCCGGTGCTCTTAAGCAAGAGCGGATTGCAGGAGATGGTCTATAACGATTTCTATGTGGGAGAAGGAGCGGATGTCACCATTGTCGCAGGCTGTGGTATTCACAATGGTGGAGATCAGGCATCAAAGCATGACGGACTTCATCGCTTTTTCTTAGAGAAGAATGCCCGTGTCAGATATGTCGAGAAGCATTATGGAACCGGAGACGGAACCGGAGAGCGTATTATGAATCCGCAGACGGAGATGGAGCTTGCACAAGGTGCCTATATGGAAATGGAAACCGTGCAGATTAAGGGTGTGGATTCCACGGTAAGGACGACGAGGGCAAAGCTGGGGAAGGATGCCGGTCTGGTGATTCATGAGAAGATTATGACACACGGCAAGCAGTTTGCCAGAACAGATTTTGCCGTGGACATGGATGGAGAAGGCTCCAGTGTGAACCTGGTATCCAGATCTGTTGCCAGAGATCATTCCAGGCAGGAGTTTATTTCGGTCATCCATGGAAATAACCGTTGCGTGGGTCATTCGGAGTGCGATGGTATCATTATGGAGCAGGGGAGTGTTACGGCCACCCCTTCTCTTACGGCGAATCATCTGGATGCAAGCTTGATTCATGAGGCTGCCATTGGAAAGATTGCCGGAGAACAGCTTATTAAGCTGATGACGCTCGGGCTGACCGAAGCGGAGGCAGAGGAACAGATCATTAACGGATTCTTGAAATAGCAGGTGTGATATGGAACTTCTTTGTAAACATTATGAGCGAACAAAATGGCAGGGAGTACTGGGAGGAAGGATCTGTTACCCTGAGCATTCCTTCTTTTTGCATCTGGTACCGCCGTTGTTTTCTTTGCATAGGAACATTCCGGCTGTACTTGTGATAGACGGAGAACACCGGCTGGCGCTTTCCAAACGACATGCAATAGCAATGTCAGAGCTGATATTTGCATTGCAGGAGCTTGGCATGGAGAATATGACAAGAGAGAAAATCTCTCAGGCGGTATTTATCGCAGCGGGACGAAGCAGTCGTATCCTGTTAAAACCAAGGGAACAGATTGGCTCTCTGCTTATGAAGATATGGAAAAAGGTGGAAGCAATTGCCCAGGGAAAGGAAGAAGCTGAGAATCTGATAGACTATGAGAGTTATATGCCCTTTTTCCGTGCACCTTATCGAGCTATTTTATGCTTGGATGAGACCTTGTCGAACGGAACCTGGAAGCGGATCATGGATCGACTCGTGGAAGCTGGTGTCACGAAGCTGGTGCTGCGTGTGGATGAGCAGGAGGGATTTAGCAGAAAGGATCTTGAGGATCTGCTTCGTTTTGAAAAAACGGTCGTTGTAACAAAGGAGATTGGTACAGATCCGGTGAACGGCTTGTTTGACATCGTGATTGCTCCAAACGGCTGTGTGCTTTCCCAGGACAGTGGAGAAATGGTAGGAAAGCTTCCGGACACACCGTTTGGCGAAATATGGGGAGATCCGGTTTTGGTGCAGGAGCGTTTTGAGAGCTGGTGGAAATGGAATACCAAGGAGGAGGCATAGGATGAACAAACTTAGGATAGAGGCAGGCAGTACGGGATATATTATCATCGCGGAGATTTTATATGCGTTGCTTGGTGTG
>CALZEZ010000130.1 GCA_945643825.1 uncultured Lachnospiraceae bacterium | reverse complement strand
GATGGAGAATGCAGGACCACAGGCAGTATTTATGCACTGTCTGCCGGCCTTTCATGATCTGAAGACAAAGATCGGAAAGGAAAAGGGAGAAAAGTTTGGCTTTGATGCTTTGGAGGTTACCGACGAAGTGTTTGAATCAGACAGATCGATCGTATTTGATGAAGCAGAGAATCGCATGCATACGATTAAGGCTGTAATGGCGGCGACTCTTGGCTATGAAGAGTAAGAAATGAAGAATGAGATTATTAAACTTTTGAAGGACTGCCCGGATTATTTGTCTGGGCAGGTTCTTTGTGAACACTTCGGTGTGTCCAGAACAGCAATCTGGAAGGCGATCAGACAGCTTCAGGCGCAGGGCTATGACATTGAGGCGGTGCGAAACAGAGGCTATCGACTGAAAAATCTTCAGGATGTGCTTAACCAGAAGGAGCTGGAGGACAGACTTAAGCTTAAATGGATAGCGAAGCCTGTTTATTTTAAGGAAGAAACCGGCTCTACCAATAACGATGTGAAGCTGCTCGCCGAGAACGGCGCACCCCATGGAACAATGGTTACAGCGGCGATGCAAAGCGCTGGAAAGGGACGTCGGGACAGAGTATGGAAATCTCCGGCGGGAACAACGATTGCGATGTCCGTTCTCCTGCGTCCGAAGCTTGGCCCGGATCTGGCCTCTATGGTGACGCTGATCCAGGCGCATGCCATTGTGCTTGCTATCGAGGAAGTGTGCGGATTACAGGCGCAGATCAAGTGGCCAAATGATGTGGTGGTAAATGGAAGGAAGGTCTGCGGAATTCTTACGGAGATGAGCGTATCCATGGGCGAGATCGACTATGTGATCGTTGGCTCCGGCATCAATGTCAATATGGATTCGTTTCCGGAGGAGCTGTCCGAAGTGGCGACCTCACTAAAGCTTGCGTGCGGACATCCGGTATCGAGACTGCAGCTCATCGAGAGCATTCTCACCCACTTCGAGCAGGAATACGACTGCTTTGAAGCCAGTGGCGATCTGAGCTTCTTGAAGGAGTCCTACGAGGCACATATGGTCAACAAGGACAGAGAGGTTCGCGTGCTGGATCCGAAGGAGCCCTTTGAGGGAATTGCCAGAGGAATCAATACCCATGGTGAACTGCTGGTGGAAAAAGGAGACGGCACAATCGAGGCGATTTATGCCGGAGAAGTATCAGTACGGGGGTTATATGGATATGTCTGAAAGAATCGTTCTCTGCGGAGCAAATTCCTATGAGCAGAAATATTACTTTAATAAAGAGCAGTTTGGTAAGCTTCCCGAGGATATTCAGGATGAGCTGCACATAATCTGCGTCCTCTTCACAGAAGAGGTTGGCGGCATCTTTACCGTCGAATTTGATGAAAATGGAAGCCTCTGCTTTGAGACACAGGCGGCAGATAATGATTATCTCTACGATGAGATCGGCAGCGGACTGATGATTCGTGAGATTGAGCGAAATCGCGCGCAGCTTCTGCATTCGTTAGAGCTGTACTATAAGATTTTTATTTTGCATCAGGATATTGATCAAATCACGGAGGAAAATTCTCCAAGGGAGGTATAATATGATTCTAGTAGTGGATATCGGCAATACGAACATTACCTGTGGCGTGTATCAGGATATGACCCTTTTTTGCACCTTTCGTCTGATGACGAAGCTGCCCAGAACCTCAGATGAGTATGGAATTCTGTTTCGCGAGATGCTTGCACAGAACAACGTTCCCCATGATGCCCTCGAGGGTGTCATCATTGCGAGTGTGGTTCCCAATGTCATGCATTCGTTTCAGGGAGCAATCACGAAGTATCTGAACTTAAAACCGATTATTGTGGGACCCGGAATTAAGACCGGAATCCGGCTTGCAACAGAGAATCCGAGAGAAATCGGACCGGACCGCATTGTTGATGCCGTTGCTGCCTATGAATTATATGGTGGACCGATACTGGTACTGGATTTTGGAACAGCAACGACCTATGATCTGGTCGAGGCTGACGGGTCATTTAGCGTGGGAATTACGGCTCCGGGAATCCGTATCTCTGCAAAGGCGCTGTGGGAAGATACGGCAAAGCTGCCCGAAATTGAGATCAAGAAGCCGAAGTCGATTCTTGCCAAAGAAACCATCAGCAGTATGCAGGCCGGATTAATGTATGGACAGATTGGACAGACTGAGTATATTATCAAGCAGGTCATCAAGGAAACCGGGTATGAAAATCTGAAGGTGGTTGCAACCGGAGGACTTGGCCGTATTATCGCAGACGAGACCGACCTGATACAGGAATATAACGGTGCGCTCACCCTCGAGGGTCTGCGTATTCTGTATGAGAAGAATCACAAGTAGGTTACAGACATGAAGGTAACGATTGGAAATGTAACCCTGGATAATCAGGTTATTCTGGCACCAATGGCAGGAGTAAGCGACCTGCCATTTCGTCTGTTATGCCATGAGCAGGGGGCTGGTTTGGTATGCATGGAGATGATATCGGCCAAAGCCCTGCAGTATCACAATAAGAATACCGAAGGACTTTTACAGATTCATCCCGAGGAAGGCGTGGTTTCCCTGCAGCTGTTTGGATCTGAGCCGGACACCATGGCACAGATGGCAAAGGAAATAGAAGAACGCCCCTTTGATATCCTGGATATCAATATGGGATGCCCGGTGCCAAAGATCGTCGGAAATGGGGATGGCTCGGCGCTCATGAGAAATCCCGTCCTCGCTGGACGGATCATCGAAGCAGTTGCAGGGGCAATTAAAAAGCCTGTGACAGTGAAGATCAGGCGAGGCTTTGACGAGGACCACCTCAATGCAGTGGAGCTGGCACATATTGCAGAAGAGTCCGGAGCCAAAGCAGTGGCCGTGCATGGACGAACCCGTGAACAGTTCTATTCCGGCGAAGCGGACTGGGACTGCATCGCGCAGGTGAAACAGGCGGTGCACATCCCTGTTATTGGTAATGGTGATATCACCTCCCCAAAGAGGGCAAAGGAAATGCTGCAGCAGACCGGATGCGATGCGGTCATGATTGGAAGAGCCGCCAGAGGGAACCCATGGATTTTCCGTGACACCGTTCATTTTCTGGAAACCGGAGAACTCCTTGCGCCGCCTACACGCGAGGAAATGCGAAGCACGATTCTTCGCCATGCATCGCTTATGACCAAATGGAAGGGCGAGTATCTTGCCGTTCGTGAGATGCGAAAGCACGTTTCCTGGTATACGGCGGGAATCCCGGGCTCGGCGAAGCTGCGCGGACAGGTCAACAGCATGGAGACCATGGAAGAGCTGGAAAGAAGTATCGAGATGATTTTTGGTAATGAATGTCTCTCTTAACACATATCCTCTATTACAGATGAGTGTCTGTGATGGAGGATTTTTTATGAGAAAGATCATCAGCTTCTATCGTTTCAGAATAGCCACAGCACAATCGGGAGAAAATGAAGGATGCGGCAAGGGCAGGTTGTTTTCGCGAATCAAAGTAAAATGGGAGCTATACAGGACACCCAGCGAATTACCGGTCAACCGGGAAGAAACACCGCGCGGGCAGATTGTTTATGTCCCGATTCCGGCAAAATGGATCGGCGATGACTGGCTATTGTACAAGTTTATCGAGACAGCATTTTGCGAGCTCTCCGGCGACTATATCTACCTGGAGCCTGCGATTCAGAAGAAATTATGCATGAGTAAAGCGGGAAGACGGCTCTTTGAGCAGACAGGACTTCTGCAGGCGGAAGAGGAGCTCGCTGTCTGGTGGGAGCTTTTTCTGAGTCAGCGACCGGTGCAGGCAAGTAGTCTCATTGTGTTGTGCTCCTGTGAGCGCTTTCCGCAGATTCGGGATCTCTGCTTTGCGCTTGGAGAGACAAGAAACGAGATGAATCTGATTCTCTCCGGGGACGAATCAGTGGCGATCTCGGAGCAGCTCGCAGATTTTGAGGAGGATCTATATTATGAATATGGTCTTGTGCTACAGACGAAGATGCCGGAACAGGAGAGAGAGACGGAACGGATTCTTGTCGTAGATTTCGAAACCGATCCGGGACTTCTCATGAGCCTGTCGGGAAATCACCGGAAAGCACCGGTTACTTATCTGGACTGCATGCCGACACCCGAAAAAGAGAAATACGGCACCTGTCGAAACCATGTTTCTTTTGAGTACTGCTCCATCGGCGTAAATTGGCGATGGAAAGGCGCTGCCACCATTGACAGCACCGCTAAAAATGTATATAATACCATGAATGAAAACAAGATAATGAAATGGGCACAATGTCGAAAGATATTGGATAGGAAGGGAAATCATTATGGAAGAAAAGAAGAACATACTGACCTATGAAGGACTCCGCAAATACGAGGATGAGCTTCATGAGTTGAAGGTTGTAAGACGTCAGGAAGTCGCACAGAAGATTAAGGAGGCCAGAGAGCAGGGAGATTTGTCCGAGAATGCCGAGTACGATGCAGCGAAGGACGAACAGCGTGATATCGAGGCTCGTATCGAGGAATTAGAGAAGATTCTGAAGAATGCGGAAGTCGTAGTAGAGGACGAAGTGGATGTTGACAAGATCAATATCGGATGCCGCGTTACCATCTTCGATATGGAGTTTAATGAGGAGCTGGAATACAAGATTGTAGGATCCACCGAGGCAAACAGCTTAAAGGGTAAGATCTCCAATGAATCCCCGGTAGGAAGAGCTCTGATCGGTGCCAAGGTCGGTGATGTAGTTACCGTAGAGACACAGGCAGGAGAGCTTCAGTATAAAGTATTAGGAATCGACAGATCCAACTAAGCTTAGAGATACAGATATAGGAGAGAATGACGTGGGAGACACACAGAATCAGAATCAGAAGAATAACCAGACGCAGGATGTGAACCAGCTTCTAAAGGTTCGCCGCGAGAAGCTTGCTGCCTTACAGGAAAGCGGCAAGGACCCCTTTGTCATCACAAAGTATGATGTGACACATCATTCGGATGAGGCAAAGGCAGAATACATCGCACACGAGGAGAAGCTTCTTGCAGGAAGAGTGACGCCCAATGTAGAGGGCATGGATGAGGAGCAGGCAAAGGAAATCCTGAATAATGACTACAACGAGAGAAGAGCCATCATGGATGCATCTCCAATTCATGTAATTGTAGCAGGACGT
>CALZEZ010000129.1 GCA_945643825.1 uncultured Lachnospiraceae bacterium | reverse complement strand
TAGGACCGGAATCCAGTGGTTTTATCTTTGGTTTGCAATTTGAATATAATAATCACAAACCCTTTGTTCTGATTCGAAAAATGGGAAAATTACCCTGTGAGACGGTAGAGAAGGAATACGAGCTTGAATATGGAAAAGCGACCATAGAGATGCATAAGGATTCCGTCAAACCTGGTCAGAAGGTTTTAATTGTGGATGACCTTATTGCAACCGGCGGAACGACCAAGGCAATGATTGATCTGATTGAGTCTTTGGGTGGAGAAGTCGTTGGGATAGTGGTGATGATTGAACTGGCAGGACTCAAGGGAAGAGAGAAAATCGCCGGATATCGTTTGGATGCAGCTATCACTTACGAGGGGAAATAATTACTGAAGAAGAATAGTGGTGGTGTCTATGTCGGAAGATAGCAGAATAGTGGCGAATGAGATCATAAAGCCAAGCGTACCCTCGCTGAGACAGAATGATACACAGGTACAGGAGGGGGTAATCAAGAGCATAAAGGAGAATACAAGTCCTGAGGAATTATACCAGGATCTTATTAGTCATGTGCGAAAATATCATCCGTCTGATGACATCTCCCTGATTGAAAAAGCCTACAAAACAGCGGCGGAGGCACATAAGAATCAGGTGAGAAAGTCAGGGGAGCCCTATATTGTACATCCATTATGTGTGGCAATTATTCTGGCGGATCTTGAACTGGATAAGGAAACTATTGCGGCAGGTCTCCTGCATGATGTGGTGGAAGATACCATTATGACAGAGGACGAGATTGAAAGAGAGTTTGGATCGGATGTTGCGCTGCTGGTTGATGGCGTTACAAAGCTGGAAAGCATTCCGCTTAGTCATGGCTCTGAGAGTGACGCAAGACTTGAACTGCAGGCTGAGAATCTTCGAAAGATGTTACTTGCCATGGCAAAGGATATTCGCGTTATTCTGATCAAGCTTGCGGATCGCCTTCACAATATGCGGACATTGAAATATAAGAGTCCGGAGAGTCAGAGAAGAATTGCTAGAGAGACACTGGATATTTATTGTCCTATTGCAGAGAGACTGGGTATATCCAAAATTAAGATTGAGTTAGATGATCTGGCGCTAAAATATCTGGAGCCGGAGGTCTACTATGATCTGGCGGATAAAATCGCAATACGAAAAAATGTACGGGAAAAGTATATCCAGGGTATTGTGGACGAGGTGAGTGAACATATCAGAAATGCTGGTATTGAAGCGCATGTGGATGGCCGAGTTAAGCATTTCTTCAGTATCTATAAGAAAATGAAGAATCAGAATAAGACGATTGATCAGATTTATGATCTGTTTGCTGTTCGGATTATTGTGGATTCTGTCAAGGACTGCTATGCGGCACTTGGTGTGATACATGAGATGTATAAGCCGATTCCGGGGCGGTTCAAGGATTACATTGCGATGCCGAAAGCAAATATGTACCAATCCCTGCACACAACATTGATAGGAACAAATGGAACCCCATTCGAAATTCAGATTCGTACCTATGAGATGCATAAGGCTGCTGAGTTTGGTATTGCGGCGCATTGGAAGTACAAGGAAGCCTCTGATGGAAAAAAGGTAGAGGCGCAGGAGGAGGAGAAGCTTGTCTGGCTTCGCCAGATTCTGGATTGGCAGCGGGATATGTCAGACAACAGAGAATTCATGAGCCTGTTAAAGAGTGATTTGGATCTCTTTTCCGACAACGTTTATTGCTTTACACCCAGTGGAGATGTGAAAAACCTGCCGGCCGGTTCGACTCCGATTGATTTTGCTTATAGCATACACTCTGCGGTAGGAAATAAGATGATAGGGGCGAGAGTGAACGGAAAGCTGGTTACCATTGATTATGAGATTAAGAATGGTGACCGGATTGAGATTCTGACCTCTCAGAATTCAAAGGGTCCCAGTCGTGACTGGTTAAGTGTAGTAAAAAGCGCGCAGGCAAAAAGTAAGATCAATCAGTGGTTTAAGAATGAACTGAAGGAAGACAACATTATCCGCGGTAAGGATCAGATCAGCACATATTGTAAGTCCAAGAATATCAACCTTTCTGAACTGCTGAAGCCGGAGTATACGGAAGCAATTGAGCGAAAGTATGGTTTTCATGACTGGGATGCAGTGCTTGCAGCAATCGGACATGGGGGCTTGAAAGAAGGCCAGGTGGTGAATCGTATGATGGAGCTGTACGAGAAAAATCACCCGAAGATCCTTTCGGATGCAGAGGTTCTTGCGAGCGTGGCAGAAAACAATGCAAACAGACCTGCGAAGATGCTGCCGGGAAGCAGTATCATTGTAAGGGGAATTCATGATGTTGCCGTCCGCTATTCCAAGTGCTGCAGTCCTGTGCCCGGGGACGAAATTGTTGGATTTGTGACAAGGGGCAGGGGGATATCCATTCATCGTACAGACTGTATCAATGTCATAAATCTTCCGGAAATTGAAAGAGCCCGTATCATTGATGCAGAATGGCAGGCCGGTGCAGAGGAAGATAAAGGACAGTTCCTTGCAGAGATTACCGTTTATGCGAACAACAGAAGTGGGCTTCTAGCCGATATTACAAGAACATTGACGGAGAAAAATATAGATATTATTACCCTGAATACGCGAACAAGTAAGCAGGGAATCGCAACGTTATCGACCTCCTTTAATATTAGTGGTCGGGAAGAGCTGCGGGTGATTATTGATAAGCTTCGGAGTGTGCCTAGCGTGATTGATATTGAACGTACGCGTGGATAGTATGCCGAGAGAATGAGAGGAGGATTAGTAGAATGAAGGAACTAAAAATTGCATGTATGACAATTGGCGTGTGTCAGACCAACTGTTATTTTGCATATAGAGAAGGTTCAGATGAGGTCATGGTATTTGATCCCGCAGACAGGGGAGCAGATATTTATCGTGCAATCACCTCCAAGGGTTTTAAAATAGCGGCAATCCTTCTTACACACGCTCATTTTGATCATATCTGGGGGGCGCAGGAGCTTCGAGCAAGAAGTGGTGCGAAATTGTATGCGTATGAGGCAGAACAGCCTTTGTGTGAGAGTGCGCAGCTGAATGTATCAGAGCAGGCTGGTCGGGCATGTACGATCAAACCCAATCGCTATTTAAAAGATGGAGAAATTATCACAGTGGGAGATCTTTCCTGTGAAGTTATTGCAACTCCCGGACATACGGCTGGAGGCTGTTGTTATTATTTTAAGGAAGATCGCAAGCTGATCAGTGGAGATACCCTGTTTTTAGAATCGGTAGGGCGTACGGATCTGCCAACAGGAAGCATGTCGACGCTGGTACGGTCCATTCAGGATCGATTATGGGTTCTTCCGGATGACGTAAAGGTTTATCCCGGACATGGGGATACGACGACGATTGGATTTGAAAAAGAAAATAACCCGTTTTTATAAGAGAAAGAAAAGAACGCTATGTTAACAATTTGTATTAATAAGCCGCAGTTCGAATACGATATTCATTCGTTGGTTAAGGCCTTCTGTCCGGGAGAAGAAGTGAAGGTACTGACTGGTGAGACATCGCAGGCAGACTGGCGGCTTCTTTTCGTTGAGGCAGATAATAAAATCGTTTGGGAACAGATTAGCACAGGAAAAAAGTGGGAAAGACCGGCAAAAAGTGACCCGGAAACGCAGGAAGAAAAGGATGAACTGAAAAATCAGGTAAAGCTATTGATTTATGAGGCTTTGTCACTGGTGACCGGCCAAGAGCTGCCATGGGGAACGCTTACCGGCATTCGACCGACTAAGATAGCGACAAATATGCTGGAACAGGAGAAATCAGAGGAGGAGATACAGAGCTTTTACGAAGAAAAATATCTGGTGAGTAAGGAAAAACAGAAGCTGAGCATAGAGATTGCCAAACGAGAGCGTAAATTGTTTGCCAGGCTCCATGGAACAGATGGTTACAGTCTCTATATCGGGATACCGTTCTGCCCGACGACCTGTCTGTATTGCTCATTTACCTCTTATCCGATTGCACAGTGGAA
This sequence comes from uncultured Lachnospiraceae bacterium, assembly GCA_945643825.1. Taxonomy (GTDB): domain Bacteria; phylum Bacillota; class Clostridia; order Lachnospirales; family Lachnospiraceae; genus UMGS2037. Next base: position 1,144 of record CALZEZ010000129.1, on the reverse strand, counting down.
GAACCGTGTGGACGAGTATCTGGAAGCACTTGAGAAAGAGCTTGAGTATGCAGCAAAGCTTGGAGCCGGAAAGATTCTGGATACGGTATATATTGGTGGAGGCACTCCGTCTACGCTTAGCGCTGAGCAGATGGATCGTCTGTTACACAAGGTTTCAACAACATTTTCGATGGATCAGGTTCAGGAATTTACGGTGGAAGCGGGAAGAGCCGACAGCATTACACGAGAAAAGCTTGAAGTGTTAAAACGATATGGTGTCACACGTATTTCCATTAATCCGCAGACGATGAGTCAGCTTACACTTGACCGGATTGGCCGCAAAGCGACGGTAGAGCAGGTGCTGGAGGCCTATCACATGGCGCGGGAAATGGGATTTGACAATATTAATATGGATCTGATTCTGGGGCTTCCGGGAGAGAACGAAGATGATGTAGAAAAAACGATGGAAGAGATGAAGAAGCTTAAGCCGGAGAGCTTAACGATTCATTCTCTGGCAGTAAAGCGCGCTTCAAAGCTTGCTCTGTGGATTAAGGAAAATGGTATGGAAGCAATCCATAACACGGATGAGATGATGACAATTGCTTCAAAGGGAGCTCGTGAGATGGGACTTGTACCATATTATTTGTACAGGCAGAAGAATATGTCCGGCAACTTTGAAAATGTGGGTTATGCAGTACCAGGGAGATTTGGTATCTATAATGTTCTGATTATGGAGGAGATACAATCCATCATTGCGTGTGGTGCCGGAACTGTGACAAAGAGAGTCTATCCCAATGGAAGAATCGAACGCTGTGACACAGTGAAGGATGTTGGGCTCTATATTAGTAAAATTGATGAAATGATTGAGAGGAAAAAGATACTGTTTGCATATTGATTATTACCTGTTGAGAAGATGAGATAGTGTCACAAAGGCTTTGTTATGATAAAATAGTATCATCGAGGGTATAGGAGAAAACTATGTGTCAAGAGAATCAATTGTATCAGAAAAAAGATAAACAGATTCTGTATGAATCGGCGCATGAAGAGGTTGTGGATAATCAGCAGATTATGCGCAATGCGCCATTGCAGCAGCAGGAGCTTGGTAATGAGCAGCAGATGATAAGGGTCACCGCATATGATCGCTTTTTTAGAAATCTTAAACCAC
>CALZEZ010000128.1 GCA_945643825.1 uncultured Lachnospiraceae bacterium | reverse complement strand
GGAGTGACAGGGTGTTCAGTTGCCAGGGAACTGTCCCGTTATGAGTTGAAGGTGACGGTGCTGGAGAGGGCTTCCGACGTGTGTGAGGGTACTTCCAAGGCAAACAGTGCCATTGTGCATGCGGGCTTTGATGCAAAGCCGGGCAGTCTGAAGGCAAAGCTCAATGTCGAGGGAAGCCGCATGATGGAGGAGCTGTCAAAGGAGCTTGATTTTTCCTATAAGAGAAACGAAGCGCTCGTTGTCATGTTTGATGAAAACGACCGCCCTGCCCTTGAGAAGCTGTATAAGCAGGGCATTGAGAATGGAGTTGAAGGACTGGAAATCGTGGAAAGAGACCGGCTGCGGCAACTCGAACCCAATATTTCTAAAAAGGCTGTAGCCGCACTCTATGCTCCGACAAGCGGCATCGTCTGCCCATTTGGCCTTACGATCGCACTGGCGGAGAATGCAAACGTCAATGGTGTGGAGTTTCGGTTTGGCACCCGGGTATCCGGGCTCACGAGGACGCAGGACGGCTATCAGATAGAAACCAATAAGGGAAGCATTTTAACGAAAACTGTCGTGAATGCGGCCGGTGTCTATGCCGATGTGTTCCATAACCTCGTCAGCGGGGATAAGCTTCAGATTATTCCGAGAAAAGGCGAATACTGTCTGATGGATAAGAAGGTGGGAGATTTTGTGAAGCACACGATATTCCAGCTTCCCACCATATATGGAAAGGGAGTACTTGTCACACCGACGGTACACGGCAATCTCTTAACCGGTCCCACAGCAATCGATATCGATGATCCGGAGGCGGTGAACACGACAAGTGCAGGGATTGAAGAGCTTCTAAAGAAGGCTTCCTTAAGTGTAGAAAATCTTCCTGCACGCCAGGTGATCACCTCCTTTGCGGGAATCCGTGCACATGAGAGTAAGGGCGACTTTGTCCTTGGTGAGCCTGCGGACGCACCTGGCTTTTTTGATGCAGCGGGCATCGAATCACCTGGACTTACGTGCGCACCTGCGATCGGCAGATACATTGCGGGGCTTGTTGTGGATAGATTACAGCCGAAACAGAAGGAAAGCTTTATCGGGAAGAGAAAAGGAATTCCAAACATGGCGCTGGCAAGCACCAAAGAGCGCGAGGAGCTCATTAAGAGCAATCCCCTCTATGCAAATGTGGTTTGCCGCTGTGAGCTTGTGACCGAGGGAGAGATTCTCGATGCGATTCACAGACCGCTTGGGGCAACGACACTGGACGGCATCAAGCGCCGCACCAGAGCTGGAATGGGAAGGTGTCAGGCAGGCTTCTGCTCCCCGAAGCAGGTAGAGATTCTGGCAAGGGAGCTTGGAAAGGATATCAGCGAGATCGCAAAGAACGAACCGGGATCGGAATTTATCACCGGCTTCATAAAAGAAATGGGAAAGGCGTAGTACCATATGAAAAAGGATTTAATCATTATTGGCGGTGGGCCGGCGGGACTCGCCGCAGCAATCGCTGCAAAAGAGGCCGGCGTGGATGATCTGCTCGTCATAGAGAGAGATGCAGTTCTTGGAGGAATCTTAAACCAGTGTATTCACAATGGCTTTGGACTTCACACCTTTAAGGAGGAGCTCACCGGCCCCGAATACGCCGGAAGATACATCGAAAAGGCAAAAGAGCTTTCGATTCCGTGCGAGTGTGGCACAATGGTAGTGGATCTTGCTCTGTCGGATGACAGAAAGCTTGTTACCGTCATGAATAAGCAAAAAGGACTTTATACGATTGAGGCAAAGGCTGTGATACTGGCCATGGGCTGCAGGGAGCGTTCCCGAGGTGCGCTCAACATTCCGGGATACCGTCCGGCGGGAATCTACTCGGCGGGGACGGCGCAGCGTTATGTCAATATCGAAGGCCGCATGCCGGGCAAAGAGGTTGTGATTTTAGGATCTGGAGATATCGGCCTGATCATGGCAAGGCGGATGACCCTGGAGGGAGCAAAAGTCAAGGTGGTAGCCGAGCTAATGCCATATTCCGGTGGCCTTAAGAGAAATATTGTGCAGTGTCTGGACGATTTTGGCATACCGCTTAAGCTAAGTCATACCGTAGTGGATATCAAGGGAAAGGAACGAGTCGAGAGTGTTACGCTGGCACAGGTGGACGAGAAATTAAAGCCGATTCCGGGAACCGAGGAGGAGATTGCGTGTGATACCCTGCTTCTCTCCTGCGGACTGATTCCGGAAAATGAGTTATCGACAGCGCTAGGCGTTGCGATGAATCCGGTTACCAACGGACCACTTGTCAATGAGAGCCTTGAGACGAACATAGAGGGTGTCTTTGCCTGCGGCAATGTCTTGCATGTACATGATCTTGTGGACTATGTGTCCGAGGAGTCGGCGCTTGCCGGCAGAAAAGCTGCTCAGTTCCTGACAGAAGGACTCGCACGGCCTGACAGGACGATATCGATCCGGGCAGTAAATGGTGTGCGCTATACCGTTCCGGCGATGCTTGATTTATCCCGGATGGAGGAGAAACAGCTTGTGCGCTTCCGTGTGGGAAATGTCTATCAGGATGCAGCGGTTGTCGTATCCGCAGGCGGGCAGGAGCTTATAAACCGGAAGAAGAAGGTGTTTGCACCCGGGGAGATGGAGCAGGTGATTCTCACCAAGAAGCAGCTTAGCCTGATACCGGAGCTTGAGGAGCTTGTGATTGAGATTCGTGAGGCGAAACAGGGGGAAGGACGATGAGTATTTCGACAAGAGAATTTGTTTGCATTGGATGTCCGCTTGGCTGTAATATAACAGTGGAACATGACGAGGGTCAGATCAAAAGCATTACAGGAAACACTTGTCCACGCGGCGCTGAATATGTGACCGGGGAGCTGACCGACCCCAGAAGAATCGTCACGAGTCTGGTAAAGGTAGAGGGTGGCGAGCTTCCTGTGGTTTCGGTCAAAACAAGGACAGCGATTCCGAAGGATAAAATTTTTGATTGCACTCGTGCATTAAGGGACATAGTCGTTTCTGCACCGGTTCACATGGGGGATGTGGTGGCAGCAGATATATGCTCGACCGGTATTGATGTGATTGCAACCAAAACAGTAGAGAGAGGGTAAGTAAAAAATGAAAAAATATATTATGGCATTGGATCAGGGGACGACGAGCTCCCGGTGTATTTTATTTGACAAATCCGGTAAGATCCGCAGCATGGCGCAGAAGGAGTTTGACCAGCTGTATCCGCAGCCCGGCTGGGTGGAACAGAATGCACTTGAAATCTGGTCATCACAGCTTGCGGTTGCAATGGAGGCGATGGCGCTTGCCAACGCAAAGCCGGTGGATATCGCGGCAATCGGTATCACGAACCAGCGCGAGACAACCATTATCTGGGATAAGGAGACCGGACAGCCGATCTATCATGCGATTGTCTGGCAGTGTAGGCGCACAGCGGAGGATATCGAGAAGCTCAAAGAGGACGGCTTCGATGAAGTGATTCGTGCAAAGACCGGACTTATCCCGGATGCTTACTTCTCGGCAAGCAAGATCGCCTGGATCCTAGAGCATGTAGAGGGGGCGAGAGAGCGCGCCGAGCGCGGCGAGCTTTTGTTTGGCACCGTGGATACCTGGCTCATCTATAAGCTGACCGGAGGGGCTGTCCATGTGACGGATTACACGAATGCCTCCCGGACGATGCTGTTTGACATCTATAATCGATGCTGGGATCAGGAAATCCTGGAGCGATTTGAAATCCCGGAATGTATGCTTCCCGAGGTGAAGCCGTCAAGCTGTGTCTATGGATATACGGATTTCCCGGTGCTTGGCGGGCGTATTCCGATTGCGGCAGCGGCTGGTGACCAGCAGGCGGCGCTGTTTGGCCAGTGCTGCTTTGAAGCAGGCGAAGTCAAGAATACATATGGAACCGGCTGCTTTTTGCTCATGAACACCGGGGAGAAACCGATGCAATCAAAAAACGGCCTGCTCACGACGATTGCGGCGAGCACGCCGGACAAGATAAACTATGCCTTAGAGGGCAGTGTGTTTGTGGCAGGAGCTTCGATTCAGTGGCTTCGCGACGGCATGCGTATGATAAGAACCGCATCCCAGTCCGAGGAATATGCGGACGAGGTTTCGGATACCAATGGTGTCTATATTGTTCCGGCTTTTGCCGGGTTGGGAGCACCCTACTGGAATCCTTACGCCAGAGGAATGGTGGTCGGTGTCACAAGAGGCTGTAAAAAGGAGCACTTCATCCGCGCAACCTTAGAGTCAATTGCCTACCAGACCTATGATGTATTAAAGGCGATGGAGGAGGATACCGGACTTACCGTCAAGGATCTCAAGGTGGATGGTGGTGCCAGTGCCAATAACTTCCTCATGAAGTTCCAGTCAGATCTTCTGAGTGCCACAGTGCGAAGACCCAAGTGCATCGAGACGACCGCGCTTGGAGCTGCCTATCTGGCGGGTCTTGCAGTTGGTTACTGGAAGGATGAGGATGAGATTCGCGAAAACTGGCAGCTTGGTCGTACCTTTGAGCCTTCCATGGAGGAGGACACCAGAAGAGATCTGCTAAAGGGCTGGAAACGGGCAGTGCGTTGTTCACTAGCCTATGCGGATGATACAGAATAGAAAATGACAGCATTGCGGAAAGGAAGAAAACAACATGGTAGTACAACAGTATAAGGAAATGTTAGGTGCAAAATCAGTGATCCGACAGCTTTCGGAGGCTGCAACGGCAAGAGGAAAGGAAATCGGCTACGAGAATGTCTTTGATTATAGTCTCGGCAACCCGAGCGTACCGGTACCGGAGCAGGTGACGCAGACGATGATCGCGATGCTTTCGGAGAAAAACCCGATGGAGCTTCACGGCTACAGCCAGAGCTTTGGAATTCCGGAGGTCAGAGAAAAGGTTGCGGCATCTCTGAATAAACGATTTGATATGAACTACACCGGGAATCATATCTTTATGACCAGTGGTGCAGCCGGAGCGATTGCACATGCAGTGCGCTGCGTGGCACAGGCTGGGGATGAGGTGCTCACCTTCGCGCCGTTCTTTCCGGAATATAATCCTTATATTAATCTAAGCGGTGCAAGTCTTAAAATTGTTCCTGCGAACACAGCAGACTTTCAGATTAACTTTGAAGCCTTTGAGGAGATGCTGACGGATAAGGTGAAGGCGGTATTAATT
>CALZEZ010000127.1 GCA_945643825.1 uncultured Lachnospiraceae bacterium | reverse complement strand
AATATGCTTGTGAAGCCGTTGGTGAACAGAATTCGTCCATATGAGATCAATACAATGGTCACGCTTCTGATCAATAAGCCGATTGATTCTTCCTTTCCATCCGGGCATACGGCGGCGTCCTTTGCGGCAACAGCGGGCTTGTTTATGGCGGGACGAAAAAGCTGGGGAATTGCTGCTCTTATATTGTCAGGTGTTATTGCATTCTCCAGATTGTATTTATACGTGCACTTCCCTACAGATGTACTTGGTGGGATCTGCTTTGGTATCTTATCCGGAATACTGGGAGGATTGCTTATTAAGCTGATAGAGAAACATAGAGAAAAGAAAAACAGAGCGTAAAATAAGACAGGAATGGTTGACAAACGCCATTCCTTTGTATATATTAAACATATGAACAATTCTTCATATGTTCAAAAGAAAAAGCGAGGTGATAAAATGGCAATACAGGATGTCGAATGCTGTGAGGAGATCTGTGTTCATGAGGAGCGAATAAAGGTTATTGATGCGCAGATGCTGGAGGAGGATGAGCTGTATGATCTTGCAGAGCTGTTCAAGGTATTCGGAGACTCTACCCGTATTCGGATTTTGTTTGTGCTGTCGGAGGCGGAGCTTTGTGTGTGCGATCTTGCGCAGACATTGCATATGAATCAGTCAGCAATATCTCATCAGCTTAAGATTCTAAAACAGGCAAAGCTTGTGACGAGCAGACGGGAAGGAAAATCCGTTTTTTACTCCTTGGCGGATGATCATGTCCGGACTATTCTGGGACAGGGAATGGAACATATTGAGGAGAAATAGAAAAGAAAAGGAAGGAAACTGATATGAAGAAGAAATTTAAATTGGAAGATCTGGATTGTGCAAACTGTGCAGCAAAAATGGAAGAGGCGATTAAGAAGCTTCCGGGAGTGAATGATGCTGTTGTGAGCTTTATGGCACAGAGAATGACGATCGATGCAGATGACGCTGCATTTGATGACATTATGAAAGAGGTTGTGAAAACCTGCGCCAGAATAGAGCCGGAATGTAAGATTTTAATGTAAGGAGAGTGTGGCAACGATGACTGCGAAGCAGAAGAGAATGAGAAACAGAATTGTCATTACGCTGGTTTCCTTTCTGTGCATTTTTGTGTCAAATTATCTGGGACTGTTGAAAGCTTTTCCATCTGTAGTTCTTTTTGTGGGATATCTCATATTATATCTTCTGATTGGCTATGACATAATAAAGAGGGCAGCGGTGAATATTCGTCATGGTCAGGTGTTTGATGAGAACTTCTTAATGATGATTGCTACCCTTGGGGCATTTGGAATAGGAGAGTATGACGAGGCTGTTGCCGTTATGCTGTTTTATCAGATCGGAGAACTCTTTCAGAGCTATGCGGTTGGCAAATCGCGCCAGTCTATTTCGGATATGATGAATATATGTCCGGAGTTTGCCAATATTGAAGAGGACGGACAGCTTGTGCAGGTCGATCCGGATGACGTGGAGATAGGTAGTATTATTGTTATCAAACCCGGCGAGAGAATCCCGCTTGATGGCGTGGTGACAGATGGTTCCTCTATGATCGATACTGCTGCACTCACCGGCGAGTCTGTCCCAAGAAGAGCCTGCGTTGGAGATGCGGTAATCAGTGGCTGTGTAAATGGCAACGGCACCCTGAAGGTACAGGTGACAAAGGCTTTTGAAGATTCCACGGTGACGAAAATACTGGAGTTAGTGGAGAATGCGAGCAGCAAGAAGGCAAAGGTCGAGAATTTTATCACAAGATTTGCCAGATACTATACACCGGTAGTTACGATATCTGCAGTGATTCTGGCCATTATTCCACCGCTGCTTGCGGGCGGAGACTTTGCAAAGTGGCTGGAACGTGCATGCAGCTTCCTTGTCATTTCCTGTCCCTGCGCACTGGTGATTTCGGTTCCGCTTGGCTTCTTTGGAGGAATCGGAGCTGCTTCCAGAATGGGAGTACTTGTAAAGGGCAGCAATTATCTGGAGGCGGTTGCCCGTATGCGAACGATTGTTTTTGATAAGACGGGGACGCTGACCAAGGGAGAGTTCAAGGTGTCCCGGATTATTCCATCACAGAACGGAATGACACCGGAGGAACTGTTAGAATTAGCGGCATATGCAGAAGGATATTCCACACATCCCATTGCTGAGTCGATCAAGGAAGCGTATGGTTGTGTGCTCAACATGGAGCGTATTACGGATGCCGAAGAGATTGCGGGACAGGGAACGCACGCCTTTGTTGATGGAAAAGAGATTTTTCTTGGCAATCAGAAGCTGATGAGAAACCATCAGATCAACTACGTGGAGAATATGGATGCGGGAACGGTTGTTTACCTGGCCTGCAATGGTAGCTTCGTCGGCTCAATTTTGATTGCAGATGCAGTTAAGGAAGGTGCGAAGGAAGCGGTTGCAGGAATAAAGAGCGTTGGAGTACGAAAGTGTGTCATGCTGACTGGTGACCGATTGGAAGCGGCACAGGCTGTAGCCGAACAGCTTGGATTAGATGAATTCCATGCAGAGCTATTGCCTTCCGATAAGGTGAGTCATGTAGAAAGACTTATACAGGAAACGCAGGAAAAAGGAAGTCTTGCTGTAGTGGGTGACGGAATCAATGATGCACCGGTACTCACAAGAGCGGATGTTGGTATCGCGATGGGGTGCATAGGCTCTGACGCAGCTATTGAGGCAGCGGATGTCGTGCTGATGGATGACGATGTCAGAAAGGTTGCCTCCCTCGTTAAGCTTTCGAGAAAGACGCTTCGTATCGTGAGGCAGAATATTGTTTTTGCGCTGGGCGTGAAAGCGATTGTTCTTCTGTTTAGTATCGTCGGCTTATCCAACATGTGGGAAGCTGTTTTTGCAGATGTTGGGGTTTCTGTGATTGCAATTTTGAATTCCATGCGCACACTTTCTAGGGAGAAATATTAAAAAATTTAGGCGAAACCGTTTATATTATCAGATTTTTTTGCTACAATACAAGGGAATATATGCCGATAAGGAGAACCACTTGTGAAGCAGATGAAAAGAATAATCTGGGTTTTGTTAGTGTTGCAGATTGCTGTTATCTCGCTTATGGCTGTTACCTCCAAGGTGGAGGGAAAGGCGTTGGCGGGAGGTGTTACTTATGCATATAATGACGGATGGACGCTTGTTGGGGGTGAGAAAATATCACTTCCGTATTACGGAGCCAGTGAAGCCTATGAAGAGGTAGTGATTACCAACTCAATTCCCGCGCAGTTTTGCGGGAAAACGCTGTGCTTTCTGGCGGAACATAAGACAATCCGTATAGTGGTCGGAGAAGAGGAGATTTATTCCTTTGGAAAGCGACATGAGAGTCTTTTTGGACATACCCCGGGAGGTGTGATAGTCTTTGCGGATATTCCTCACGATGCTTATGGTAAGACAATCCGGATTGAGATGTGTTCCCCATACCGGAATTACGCAGCAAGTCTGCCGGTGATCACGGTTGGAGAGAGGGCTTCACAGATTATTGGATTAGTAGAAGACAAAGCATTCGATATCTTTTGCAGTATCCTGGTTATTGTGTTCAGCATCTTTATTATTATTCTGGCAGTGTTCTGTAAACAGACCGGCAACACGGTGGGTGGCATGCATTATCTGGGAATGTATCTGTTACTCATGGGCGGTTATTCGCTTGCGGAAACAGGAGTTGTGGAGATGCTTTGGGGCAATCAGCTTCTGGTTAGCAATATTAGCTATGTTCTTCTCATGACAGCACCTCTGTTTCTCGGTGTTTATTTAGGGATGATGCACCCATGGCTGGGAAGGGTTATCAAAGGTCTTATGGCATTGTCTGTGCTGAATATTGTTGTACAGGTTGTACTGCAGATGACCAATCTGGTAGATTTCTTTTATATGGTCATTGTCTCTGGTATTCTTGTTTTTTCATTCAACATTGTTGCATTGGTATGCTTTGGCAGCGTTGTTGCGAAACAGCGCAGGAAGGCACAGATGTTACTCTTTATCGGCATGCTTTGTATATTGATCGGTGTGCTCGTTGATATGCTGAGGGTGAGTGCCATTAGGGTCGGCGATATGGAGAGATTCAGCAGGTTTGGAACCTGTGTCTTTGTAATATGTGTGCTTATTGTTCAATTTAGAATGATGATTTTGGAACAGGTCAACTTCTCGGAACAGGCCAGAAAAGAGGCAGAGGCTGCCAATCGTGCCAAGAGTCAGTTCCTTGCCAATATGTCTCACGAAATCCGTACACCGATTAATGGAATTCTGGGAATGAATACGATGCTGCTTAAGGAATGTAGGGATGAGCAGCTTATTGAATATTCGAAAAATATCCAGAGTGCAGGCAATACGTTACTTTCGATTATTAACAGTATACTGGATATCTCAAAGGTAGAATCCGGCAAGATGGAGATCATTCCGGTGAAGTATGAGCTGTTTTCCTTGCTGAATGATTCCTTCAATATCAATCAGGTCAGAGCGGGCAGCAAAGGACTGCATCTGGAAATTCATGTTGATCCGGATATTCCCTCCGGACTTTATGGAGATGAGGTTCGCGTCAGACAGATTGTGAATAATCTATTGTCGAACGCCCTCAAATATACGGAAAAGGGAATGGTAACGCTGTCGATTGGTTTTGAACGCCGTGAGGACAGGAAGTTTTATCTGCAGATTTCGGTTAAGGATACCGGAATAGGGATAAAAGAAGAGGATTTGGACAAGCTTTTTACCGCATTTACGAGGTTTGATGAGGAGCGAAACCGTAATATCGAAGGAACCGGTCTGGGACTCAGACTGACGAAGAGCCTTGTTGATATGATGAATGGTGAGATTGCTGTTACCAGCGTGTATGGAAAGGGCTCACATTTTCTTGTGTCTATTGAACAGGGAGTATGGGATGAAAGTCCTATGGGAGATTTTTCTGACCGGTATCAGGAGTATCTGGCACAAACGGTGGATGTCAGTAAGGAGCTTTATGCACCGGGGGCACGTATTCTTGTTGTTGATGATGTTTCCTTGAATTTGAAGGTCGTGGAGGGTTTGCTGCGTGAAACAGGCATTCAGGTTGATTGTGCCGGCAGTGGTGAAGAGTGCCTGGAGCTTGTACAGGAGAATTATTATGATGTGATTTTCCTGGATCATATGATGCCGGTGATGGATGGCATA
>CALZEZ010000126.1 GCA_945643825.1 uncultured Lachnospiraceae bacterium | reverse complement strand
CAGACTCCTACTCTTTATTAAAGGCATTGTCCAAGCATCCGCGTTATAAAATGGAGGATACCAAGATAAAGGTTGTTGCTAATCGGGTGGAGCGAGAAGAAGATGGTGCAGCATTATTTCAGAAGCTGAATGTTGTTGTGGAACGTTATCTTAAGCTTCCGATGACATACCTTGGAGCAATTCCGCAGGATGCGCAGTTGTCCAAAGCGGTGATGCAGCAGATGCCGGTTTCTATTGCCCATCCCAAGGCAAAATCAGCGATCGCCTACGAACAGATGGCAAAAGCATTGACGAATGTGGAACTGAATCAGGATTTGAAGAAGCGTGGTATGGCAGGCTTCTTTTCACATATTATTACAGGGAAAAAACTTGGATGAACAGGAGTAGAATGAGTATGTTGACAAATTTTGTTAAGGCCGGACAAAAAATCGAATTACAATCTGTAGAGAGGATGAATAGCGAGAACGAGGAGCAGATTCGTAAGGTATATGTCAGCAAGGTATATGATGTTCTGTCGGAGGACAGGTTGGAAGTACTGATGCCGATGGAGAAGACCAAGCTGATTCTGCTCCCGGTAGATGCGGAGTATAACATCTGTTTCTATACAGATCAGGGACTGTATCAGTGCTTTGTCAGGATTATTGATAGGTATAAGAGCAATAATGTGTATATTCTGGTATTGGAACTGATCAGCAATCTGCGCAGGTTTCAGCGCCGGGAATACTATCGTTTTAGCTGTGCTCTGGAAATGGAGTCGAGGGATCTTCTCGAGGAGGAGAAGAAGGCTGTGGAAAAGGAGGAATATCGCCTCATACCCGGACTTCCCCTGAAGAGAAGTGTCATTGTCGATTTGAGTGGAGGCGGTCTTCGGTTTGTGTCTGTGCAGAAGTATGCGAATGACAGCATTATTTATATTACCTATCATTTGATGCTGAATGGTCAGAAAAAGAAGTATGAGTTGCTTGGCAGAATTCTTAGTGTGAATGAGGTTCAGGGACGTCCGGGAACCTATGAACATCGTGTCCAGTATATTAATCTGGACGTGGATGCGCGTGAGGAAATCATAAAATACATTTTTGAGGAAGAGCGAAAGCACAGACATAAGGAAAGTAATCGATAAGAGGAAAAGTGCATGAAAAATATACTTGTTGTTGATGACTCTGCACTCATGAGAAGAGTTCTTTGTGATATAATAGATAAAGATGAAAGATTTCATGTGGAAGATCGGGCTGTTAATGGTCTGGAAGCACTAAAATTACTGCAGAGCAAAAAGTACGATGCGGTCGTGCTGGATGTCAATATGCCAAAGATGGATGGGATTACGCTGCTAAAGGAATTGCAGAAGAATCATATTCAGGCGAAGGTTATGATGGCCAGTACAGATACACGGGAAGGTGCAAAAACAACTCTGGATGCATTGGAGCTGGGGGCACTTGACTTTGTACATAAACCTGACAATGCGCTTAACTGCCGTAATGATGATTTCAGAACGCATATGCTTGATACTCTTGAGGCAGTGGCATCCAGTAGAGCGCCGGTATTTACCAAAGCGTTTACCATGGATGAAATTGCAAATTCTCGCAAAATGGTAGAGCTTGTGCAGAAGCATGCAAACGTTATTGCGGGCAATAAGGTTGTTGCAATCGCAAGCTCGACCGGTGGACCGAAGGCACTTCAATCGGTCATCCCGAGACTGCCGGCCAGTCTCAAGGCACCTGTTGTAATTGTACAGCATATGCCGGTTGGCTTTACGGCTTCATTGGCAGAGCGTTTGGACTCACTCAGTGAGCTTTCGGTCAAAGAGGCAGTTGAAGGAGATGAATTGCAGGCCGGAACTGTCTACATTGCGAGGGGTGGCATGCATCTGAACATTAAGAATCAGAATGGAAGGAATGTGATTCATTATTCTGATGAGCCGAACCGAGAGGGTGTTAAACCGTGTGCAAACTATATGTATGAGTCATTGGCAGACAGTGGCTTCGATGAGATTTTGTGCGTGGTGATGACCGGAATGGGAGCCGATGGAACACAGGGAATCAAAACATTAGCGGAAAGCAAAAAAGTGCATATTATTGCGCAGGAGCAAAGCACATGTGCGGTATACGGAATGCCCAAATGCATCGTTTCCACCGGGCTGGTGGATCAGGTCGTTGTGCTTGACCAGATCGCACAGGAAATTATTCTAAACGTGGGGGTAAAGTAAATGGACGTAAGCCAATATTTAGAGATTTTCCTTGATGAATCAAGAGAACACATCCAGAACCTTAATACGCAGATTATGGATCTGGAACAGAATCCTGAGAGCGAGAATACCATAAATGAGATATTCCGTGCAGCGCATTCCTTAAAGGGAATGGCCGGAACCATGGGATATAAGAGGATGCAGACGCTGACTCATGATATGGAAAATGTTTTCTCAGAAGTTAGAAATGGAAATGTCAAGGTAAATGCGAATATGATTGACATTCTGTTCCAGTGTCTTGATGCGTTGGAGGAGTATGTGGATAATATTCAGTCTTCAGCTGACGAGGGAACCAATGAAAACGCACCACTTATCAAGCTGCTTAATGATCTGCTAAAAGGTGATAAGGCAGAGGAAGCGCCGAAGGAGCCTGTAAAGGAGAACACCTCGGAGACAACAGTGACACAGGAATCCTCGCAGGGCGGAAAGTGGAATGAAATTAATCTCGATGACTCACAGAGAAGAGTGCTTTGTGAGGCTGCTTCGCAGGGCAAGAAAGTATATGGAATTACCGTAAAGATTCAGGAATCCTGTATATTAAAAGCCGCTCGAGCTTTTCTGGTATTTAAGGCGATTGAGGAGCTTGGCGAGATTATGGTTTCGAACCCTTCGGCGCAGGATATCGAGGATGAGAAGTTTAATCTTGATTTTTCCTTAATCTGTATTACAGACAAACCGTTAGGTGACGTGATTAAGGCCGTGACCAATGTTTCTGAGATTGAGGATGCGCAGGGAGCAGAAGTTGATATAAAGTCGGAGGAAGAAGACGCAGCAGAAGCTGTAGCAGAAGCGACGGAAGAACCGGAACCACAGCAGAAGCAACTGCCGAAGACACCTGAAACGACGCCGGAAGTAAGTGGGGCTGCTGCAAAGCCCGCCGATAAGAAAGCACCTGCAACCAAGGCTGTCGTTAACCGTACGGTTCGTGTTGATATTGAAAAGCTGGATTCGTTGATGAATCTGGTCAGTGAGCTGATCATTGCGAAGAATTCCCTTGTGTCTGCCACGACATCTATGGGAAACACGGGAAGTGAATTCAATGAACAGGTGGAATATCTTGAAAGCGTTACAACGAATCTCCACGAATCGGTTATGAAGGTTCGAATGGTTCCGATTGAGAGTGTTGTGACGAAATTCCCGAGAATGATTAGGGATCTTTCTAAGAAATTAGATAAAAAGATGGAACTGTATATGTCCGGTGAAGAGACGGAGTTGGATCGTACTGTGGTTGACGAGATTGGTGATCCGTTGATGCATCTGCTTCGCAACTCTGCGGATCATGGTCTTGAAAGCGCAGAGGTTCGTAAGGAGAGAGGAAAGCCGGAGGTAGGATCTATCTTTTTAGATGCCTATCAGGACGGAAATAACGTTGTCATCGAAGTAAGAGATGATGGTAATGGTATTGACACTGATGCGGTTAAGAGAAAGGCAATCGAGAAAGGAATTATTACAACAGAGCAGGCAGATAGTATGTCGGATAAGGAAGCCATTGATTTGCTGTTTCATGCAGGCTTCTCTACCGCTAAAAAGGTATCCGACGTATCAGGAAGAGGTGTTGGTCTTGATGTTGTAAAATCCAAGATTGAGTCCTTAAGCGGAGAGGTTGAGGTTAAGAGTAAGCTTGGACAGGGCAGCACATGGATTATTCGCCTTCCTTTAACCCTTGCGATTATTCAGGCACTCATGGTTACCGTGGGCGGCGAGAAGTATGCTATTTCCCTCGGATCCATTCAGACCATAGAGGATGTTCCGGTTTCAGAGCTCAAGCATGTGCAGTCTGAGGAAGTGATTCATCTGCGTGGTTCTGTTATCCCGATTATTCGTCTGAGTGATGTGCTCGATGTGCCAAGCAGCAAGGGCAGTGATGAGAACCTGTTGGTTGTTATTGTTAAGAAGGGTGATAAACTGGCTGGGCTTGTTGTGGACGAGCTGATGGGACAGCAGGAAATCGTTATCAAGTCTATGGGCAAATACATTAGCAAGTGTAAGATGATCAGTGGTGCAACCATATTAGGAAATGGTGAGATTGCACTGATTCTGGATGCTAATGCAATTATGTAAAGGAGGATAACGAGATGGAAGAATTAAAAGAGGTATATGAAAGTAATCAATACATTGTTATTCGTATTGGAGAAGAGCAGTATGGCATTGACATCCGTTATATAGATAACATTGTCCGGATGCAGATGATTACCCGTGTTCCCAAGGTTCAAAGCTATATTAAGGGTGTGATTAATCTGCGAGGCGAGGTGATTCCGGTCATGAGTATCCGAATTAAAATGGGACTGGATGCCGATGAATATACAAAGGATACCCGTATTATTATTTTAAGACTGGAGCAGCAGGGCAATATTGGCTTTATTGTGGATGCTGTGAAGGAAGTAGTAACCTTAGATAGCTCGCAGATTGAAAAGGTGTCCTACGATAACAAGAGTGATAAACAGAATTTCATCAATGGAATAGGTAAATATGAGGGTGAACTGATATCATTGTTGGATTTAAATATGGTAGTAGGTGAGAAGGAATAGAGGTAGCGCATGGGCGAATTGAATTTGGAACAGCTTTCCGGAATTTATATGGATGTTCTTAAGGAAATTGGTAATATTGGAGCGGGAAATGCTGCAACAGCGCTTGCACAGATGCTGCAATGTAAGGTAGACATGAAGGTTCCGCAGGTACGTTTATTGGATTTTAAGGATGTAGGAACTCTCATGGGCGGAGAAGAACAGATTATGATCGGTATAGATCTGACCATTGAGGGAGATATCACCGGCAGCATTATGTTTATGATGTCAACGGATACCGGAAAGCATCTGTGCAATAAATTGATGTTTATGCAATCCGATACAAAAGAGCAGGAATTTAGCGAGATGGAATGTTCAGCACTTCAGGAGGTAGGTAATATTATTACGGGTTCTTATCTGAATTCGTTAGCCTCTATGACGAATCTT
>CALZEZ010000125.1 GCA_945643825.1 uncultured Lachnospiraceae bacterium | reverse complement strand
ACTGGGAAGATATGTAGATGTGACGATTGTTTATCCTACCGATCAGTATACCTACCGGGAAGAGTGTGGTGAGAGATTTGGTGGAAGCTTCACGGCCCGATATACTCCGGGGATGAAGCTTCAGACGATTTATCTGATCCATGGCGGTGGTGACGATGACAGCCTGACCTATCGTTATACCAATGTGGAACGATATGCACAGGACAACAACGTGATGCTGGTAACACCCAATATCGTCAATTCGTTTGGAATTGACACGGAATATGGAGTGAAATACCAGACCTTTCTGGCAAAAGAGCTTCCTGTTGTGGTGCAGAGCCTGTTCGCGTCCTCGCCAGAGAGGGAGGATAATTTCATTGTAGGCTATGCGATGGGAGGAAACGTTGCACTTGGAACGGCGATTCTTAACCCCGAGAAATACAGAGCCTGCGTGGACATCTCCGGAGGAATCGGAATGACCTTATCAACGGAGACCCTCAAAGAGGAGCTTGCCGGAGACTATTTCAGGAATCATTTTTATCTGTATACAACAACGTTCGGAGATGCACAGAAGGTGGATTGTTCCTGTTTGGATCTGAAAACCGTGGCAAGGAAGAATCTCGAGCAGGGAAAACAGATACCGGATTTCTATCTTGCTTGTGGGAGCAAGGAGTTTATTAAGGGCAGAGTGGAGAAGGATGTTTGTGTCCTAAAGGAACTGGGGTATCCGATTCGGTATGAGTGTGCAGAAGGCTATGACCATAATTTCGAGATGTGGGATGCCTATCTTAGGAAAACCTTGTATGAGTGGCTTCCGCTAAAACGCTATGAGTAAAAACAGCAACCATTATCTTTTGGAAGGTTGGACATAATTCACCACATGGGTGGTTCCCATAACGTCCGGGATGTGGTAATTTAGAACTATGAGAAAACAACTGGAAAAACGATTGCTTGAAAAGGGATATCGGGCTGTTTCCGTCAATCGACCTGGATTCACGCTTTTTTATCATATTACGCCTTTGGGATGTTTCGTACTGCTGCTTGGCTACGAACCGGATGGGAGGCTGCCTTTGCCGGAGGAATATCTTCGGATGAAGCAGAATGTTCTGGAAATGTTCCGGACGCAGGGAATCTCTGGGGTGGAATTTCTGGCTCTTTTGTGTGTTCGTGATTTGGAGCGGGCAAAGCTTTTAAGTGAAATGGATCCGGATTGCTGGTTGCTTGATCTTTGCGCAAGGGAACTGATTTTGTATGAAAATCAGAGAGGCGACATGGATGGAATCCGGAATTTGGTCGAGGAGCTTTTGCAACAGCCAGAGCCGGGATTTTTGAAGAAAATATATGCGGATAATCTGGTGCCGTGGGTCAGTCTGTCTCTGGTATTCGTTAACAGCCTTCTGTTTTTTATCTGCATTTTTACCGGAGATCTTCTTTACCGGGCAGGAGCATTTGGCATAGAGCATATCCTGAGGGATGGACAGTGGTATCGAATCGTTACGGCGATTTTTTTGCATGCGGATGTGAATCATCTGGTCAGCAATATGCTTTTACTCTATTTTGCCGGCAAAATTGTGGAAGGCTATCTGGGCCATGCCCGGTATGCAATTCTCTATCTTCTGTCGGGAATGATCGGCAATCTTTTTTCTGCCTGCTATGAGCTGTGGAATGGCTTCTATGATTCTATTGGGGCGAGCGGGGCTGTGTTTGGAATACTTGGTATGCTTTTGGCGCTGGTTTTGTTCCATCATGGCCGCCTACAGAAGATAACGCTTTCCAGAATGCTTCTGATGCTGGTGCTGTCGGTATACAACGGCGCAACAGTCGAAAACATTAATAATGTAGCTCACATTGGAGGTCTGTTTGCAGGCTTTTTCCTGACAAGCCTTTATCTTTTGATCCGATTAATGTTAGATAGAATTCGTACAAAAAAACGAGGAGAGAGGAAGCGTAGAACTTATGAAAATTAATATTTATTATGGCGGAAGAGGAATGATGGATGATCCGACTCTCTATGTCATTAATAAAATGCAGCAGGTTCTGGAGGAGCTGCACGTGACAGTGGAGCGCTTTAATCTCTATGAACTGAAAAGTGGGATTACAACACTGCCACAGACGTTAAAGACAGCGGATGGGATTATTTTGGCTTACACGGTGGAATGGTATGGCATTGGCGGCTACATGCATCAATTTCTGGATGCATGCTGGCTTTATGGAGACAAAGAGAAGATCAGCAGAATCTATATGTGTCCGATAGTTATGTCAACTACATATGGAGAACGAGAGGGAAAAATGACACTCTCCTCGGCGTGGGAAATATTAGGAGGTCTGCCTTGCAGCGGAATATGCGGCTATATTGCAGATACGCTGACATTAGAGATGAATGAGGACTATAATCGTCTGATTGAGAAAAAGGCAGAGAATATGTACCGCACGATCAGTCAGAAGATGACCAGTCTTCCGGCAAGCAATCAGGCTGTAAAACAGCGGGTTGCTGTGATGAAGAATATCGATCTTACTCCACAGGAATCGGAACAGTTGTCGCAGTATGCCTCGGACGAGCAGTATGTTCAGAAACAGAAGGCGGATATTCAGGAGTTGGCGAGTCTGTTCCGCGACATGATGGGAAACTGTACGCCGGAGCATGACACGGAATTTCTGGAGGAGTTCAGAGAGATATTTAAACCACAACCGGGCTTTAAGGCAGTTTATAAAATAGGCATTGAGAAACACAACTTACCTTTGGCGATACG
Organism: uncultured Lachnospiraceae bacterium; assembly: GCA_945643825.1. GTDB lineage: Bacteria > Bacillota > Clostridia > Lachnospirales > Lachnospiraceae > UMGS2037. The sequence continues at coordinate 2,466 of CALZEZ010000125.1, read as the reverse complement.
CGTGGAGCAGGCAAAGCTATCCTGTGCTTATGAAAACGTGACGGACTTTGATGTGGAAATTCAGACCACCGGAGAAGTACTTCGCGATATCTGTGAAGGCAAGATCTCGTTTCAGCGGGCTTTCATGGCTGGAAATATGAAAATGAAGGGAGATTTTAAAATACTGAGAGCGATGGATCAGGTATTTCCCTTTCAAAAATCAGAATCCGAACTCTAAAAATTGAGAATAAACTTTCAAAAAAGAGGAGAATAGAAGTTATGAAACAGGACAATTGTATTTTCTGTAAAATTGCAAATGGTGAGATACCATCCAAGACCCTTTATGAGGATGAAAGCTTTCGGGTGATTTTGGATCTGTCCCCTGCAACCAGAGGGCATGCACTGATTCTGCCAAAGGATCATGCCGCTAATCTGCTGGAGCTTCCGGATGAGGCCGCAGGTAAGGTGCTGGTGCTTGCAAAGAAGATGGCGATTACAATGAAGGAAAGACTGCATTGTGATGGGCTGAATCTGGTGCAGAACAATGGCGAGACGGCCGGACAAACCGTGATGCATTTTCACCTTCACATGATTCCCAGATACGATGCGGATGGACAGAACATTAACTGGAAGCCGGGTGAGACCACACAGGAAGAGCTTGTCGCAGTTTGTGAGGAAATGACGAAATGAGAGAGATACCGGTAGATGAGATTACACGCAACATAAAGGAGATGTGTATTGAAGCGAATCATTTTCTGTCTCCGGATATGAGTAACGCAATGGTGCAGGCAGTTGAAGGAGAGGAAGCGCCCTTGGGTAGACAGATTCTGGAACAGCTTCAGGAAAATCTCCGGATTGCAGGGCAGGATATGATTCCGATATGCCAGGACACCGGCATGGCTGTTATTTTCATGCAAATCGGGCAGGAGGTTCATTTCACGGGAGGCAGTCTTGAGGATGCAATTAACGAGGGTGTGCGTCAGGGCTACGTGGAGGGCTTCCTTCGCAAATCAGTGGTAGCAGACCCCTTGATTCGAGAAAATACGAAGGATAACACACCTGCTGTGGTTCACTACGAACTGGTGACTGGTGACAAGGTGAAGATAACAGTTGCACCAAAAGGCTTTGGCAGCGAAAACATGAGTCGTGTCTTTATGCTGAAGCCTGCTGATGGAATCGAGGGTGTAAAAGAAGCGATTTTAACAGCGGTTCGCGACGCTGGTCCCAATGCCTGTCCGCCTATGGTTGTCGGTGTTGGAATCGGAGGAACCTTTGAGAAGTGTGCGCTGTTAGCAAAAAAGGCTCTGACGAGACCGGTTGATGAACGTTCAGAGATTCCCTATGTTCGCGATATGGAGCTTGAATTACTGGATAAGATTAACCGCACAGGAATCGGTCCGGGTGGTCTTGGTGGTACTATTACAGCACTCGCTGTCAATATCAATACCTATGCAACACATATAGCAGGACTTCCGGTGGCCGTCAACATGTGTTGCCACGTAAACCGGCACAGTGTTCGCGAGATCTGATATATTAGAAAATTTTGACATGTTTCTTCTATATATAATAGATATTGTGTTTGCGAACATTTATTATACAAAATAGCCGATAAACCATTACCGGATAAGAACAAATATAAAAAGGAAAAGGCATAGAACATGGATCGACATATCACAGCCCCGTTTGATCAGACAGTCTCCAAGTCCTTGCAGGCAGGGGACTACGTCTATATTACGGGAACAATCTATACAGCAAGAGATGCAGCACACAAACGTATGCAGGAAGCCTTAGATCGCGGCGAGCAGCTTCCACTTGATGTTAAGAACAATGTAATCTACTATATGGGTCCCTCTCCTGCCAGAGAAGGGAGACCGATTGGCTCTGCCGGACCGACGACGGCCAGCAGGATGGATAAATATGCGCCGGGGCTCTTGGACCTTGGTCTGATTGGCATGATTGGAAAAGGAAAAAGGAGTCAGGCAGTTAAGGACGCCATTGTCCGAAATGGAGCTGTGTATTTTGCTGCTGTGGGAGGCGCTGGTGCACTCCTTTCCAAGGCGATTGTAAGGTCTGAAGTGATCGCTTATGATGATTTGGGAACCGAAGCAATCCGAAAACTGGAAGTAGTTGATTTCCCAGTAATTGTGGTCATCGATGCGCAGGGACACAACCTGTATGAGACGGCTGTAGAGCAGTTTAGAAAATAATAAAAAGTGTTTGACAAACAATAATGTGCTGTGTATAATGAATTTTGCGTCGTGAAGATGAGACGCAATTGAACATTGGTAGTGAGCGTGTTCAGGCTATGGAGAAATACTCAAGAGGCTGAAGAGGCGCCCCTGCTAAGGGTGTAGGTCGGGTAACCGGCGCGAGGGTTCAAATCCCTCTTTCTCCGTTATTAGCACAGCAAAAGCTGACTAATAAAAAGTTTAAAAAAGTTGTTGACAAACGACGAAGCACATGATATATTGAATGAGTTGCGTCTGA
>CALZEZ010000124.1 GCA_945643825.1 uncultured Lachnospiraceae bacterium | reverse complement strand
CGGAACTCACTTCTACACAATCCCCTCTCCGTCAAAGGCAGGGATGAAGCTCTCCTCGTCGACTCCATCACCCTGAATAAAGGCATTCTCAATACCAATCGAGATCGCGTAATCAACAAGCTTCTCATATTCTGCATCGCTGACCCGGCGATTAAGCGGCGGATAGTCCGCCACATGCGCAAGTGGCGTATACTGACTCATGATACTTATGTAAACCGACGAACCAAAGCTTTCATAGAGACTCGAAAGAACCCGCTTGGAGTCAGCGAGACTCCCCGGAAGCAGCAGATGCCGGATCAGCACACCGCGCACCATGAGATTGTCATCTGTATAAGCATCGTCGTCCGAATCCCCACGAAAGACAGGAGTACCGACCTGACGAAGCATTTCCCGGATAGCAGCCATGGCAACCGGAAAATAATCCGCACAATGCGAATACTTTTTGGACAGCTCGGAAGAATAATATTTACAATCCGGCAGATAGATATCGATGAGACCCTCCAGCGTGCGAAGCGAAGAGACGCTCTCATAACCACTTGTGTTGTACACAATAGGCAGGACAAGCCCCTTCCGCTTAGCAATAATCAGTGCCTCCCGAAGCGGTGGAATAAAATGCGTCGGTGTCACGAGATTGATATTGTTGACACCCTGCTCCTGCAGAGAAAGCATAATGTCTGCCAGCCTGTCCGTTGTGACCGGATAACCAACCCTGCCATGCGAGATATCCTGATTCTGACAATACACGCATCCCATATTGCAGCCCGAGAAAAAAATCGCTCCGGAGCCTGAAGCTCCGGAGATGCAAGGCTCTTCCCAGAAATGCGCAGCGGCCCGCGCTGCGCGAAGCACGGCGGTCTCCCCACAAAACCCGACTTCTCCATTTACACGATTCACCCCACATTGCCGAGGACAAACCCGACAATGCGCAAGCTCTTCAAACATAACCATCGAAAAATCCTTCCTACAAAAACGTATCCACACCCGTTACCTTAGTGGTCAGCTCCGCCAGGCACCCTTACGGCACATGGAAGTTTCCTCTTAGTGCTGCTGCATTCCTGCCCTGACACGATTCGTGGATTTCCATTGCGTAAGACCCAAACTTCAACACCACCTGCTAAGGTCTGCGATGTGGATACGATTGTTAAAGTATAGCTTTTTTACTCTGCTTTGTCAACCGCGGATTCCTTCTCCAGCTTATTGCGCACGCGAAGCTCCTTGAAAAAAAGCTTAAGCATCGCAGAACACGCATCCTCCAGAAGCCCCCTGTGCACAATGGCCTGATGATTAAACTCCGGCATCTCCAATATATTGAGCACAGAGCCGCCGCATCCCGCCTTCGGATTCATACAGCCGATGTATACCTCGGGAATTCTCGCCTGAATGATCGCACCTGCGCACATCTGACAGGGCTCAAGCGTCACATACATCACACAATCCTCGAGACGCCAGTCGCCGGTGCGCTTGCTTGCCCGGTTGATTGCGGTGATCTCCGCGTGGGCAAGCGTGTTTTTATCCGTATTTCTTCTGTTATAGCCGCGCGCAATGATCTCCCCGTCCCGCACGAGGACACACCCGATGGGAACCTCCCCGAGCCGGTAGGCCTTTTTCGCCTGGCGCAGCGCTTCCTTCATATATTTTGCATGGATATCCTCTGTCATGCCGATAACCTCACCTTAAGAAAAATAGAGCTTGCAAGCTTGCTGGGTTTTGCATATAATAGCAATTACCGCTCATGCGCTTAGTATAGCAAAGATTACAATAGGAAGAAAGAAACATGAAAAATTTTTTGAGAAAATTCATTGGCAATAAAGACTTCTATCGAAGAGTCATAACCATCACAATCCCCATAATGATACAACAGGCCATCACGAATTTCGTTGGCATGTTGGACAATATCATGGTAGGACAGATCGGAACGACACAGATGTCCGGCGTGGCGATTGCCAACCAGCTCATATTCGTGTTCAACATCTGCGTGTTCGGGGCCGTATCAGGAGCAGGCATCTACGGAGCGCAGTTTTACGGCAAGGGAGACAAGGAAGGACTTCGCAATACCTTCCGCTTCAAAATCCTTGTCTGCGCAGCCGTCAGTGCCATTGCCATCGCCCTTTTCTGTCTAAAAGGCGAGGCGCTCATCAATCTCTATCTGCAGGGGGAAGGCTCTGCCGAGAGTGCCGCAGAGGTACTGCAAAGTGGACTCAAATACCTCATGATCATGCTGCTTGGCATCATCCCGTTTGCGTGGACACAGTGCTATGCCTCGACCCTCAAGGAAACCGGAGAAACCGTGCTCCCGATGAAGGCGGGCGTGACAGCCGTGTTTGTGAACCTGATTTTTAACTATATTTTGATTTTTGGTAAATTCGGTGCACCCCAGCTTGGCGCACTCGGCGCGGCAGTTGCAACTGTCTTATCCCGCTACGTGGAGCTTTTGATCGTGATCATCTGGACACACAGACATCACGTGACAAACGACTGGGTAGAAGGCGCTTACCGAAGCTTCCGGATGCCGGGAACCCTGGTAAAAAGCATCACGATTACCGGAGCACCGCTATTAATTAACGAAACGATCTGGGCAGCAGGACAGGCCGTTATTACCCAGTGCTATTCCAGCCGGGGAATCGCCGCTGTCGCTGCGCTCAATATCTCATCCACCATTTCCAACGTGTTTAACGTGGTCTTCTTTGCCATGGGAAATGCCATCGGAATCATGGTAGGACAATTGCTGGGAGCAAACAAAATGGACGAGGCCAAAGACACCGACCGCAAGCTGATCTTTTTTACGGTGATGAGCTGCTTTATTGTGGGGTCGATCATGGCCGTTGTAGCGCCGCTGTTTCCGGCCATCTATAAGACCGAACAGATCGTTAAGGATTATGCAACGGCATTTCTTCGCATCGCAGCCCTCTGCATGCCGCTTAATGCCTTCACCCATGCCAGCTACTTCACGCTGCGCTCTGGCGGCAAGACGATCATTACCTTCCTGTTTGACTCCGTGTTTGTGTGGGTCGTAAATATCCCGTTAGCCTATGGACTCTGCCACTTCACGGGACTACCGATCATTCCGGTTATTCTGATCTGCTCCCTCGCAGAGGCGATCAAATGCGTCATCGGATTTATTCTGGTGAAAAAAGGCGTCTGGCTGAACAACATTGTTAACGACTAAAGCTTTGGAAGAAAAAGCCGATAAAAGATATACAGAGCAGGAAGAACCCGGGCCCAGGTATCTGCTTGAAACCTAAAGGAGGTTAAATTTTTGCGAATTGATTCCAGTCAAATAGGAATGGATTCCGTGAGAAAGTATTCCTCCCATACATCCGTGCGATTCCGGAAGGAATTGTTAAGTGATAAATGGGAAAAAGGAGATACAAAGGAGGACACAAAGGATGTGTTCTCAGGAACAGGAGGTTCTTTAAATGACCTGTACGACAGCTTTCAGAATAAACTGTCGACAGTGAGTATTACCAGAGCAAACAGCAATCGAAGTACCAGAGCCATGATCGGCACGATTAAACAGGAATGCCTGAACTACATTTTCATGCTTCTGTTTGGGGACAAAAAAAGGGACGATGCCTCTATGGCGGACATACTGACCGCAGACGTGGGAAGCGTTACCCCGATGACCAGTCAGATGGTTTATGTAAACCAGTCGGAGGAATTTCTCTACAGCGAACAGGAGCAGACCGGCTTTTCTACCAAAGGGCTGGTGCGCACAGCGGACGGCAGGGAGATCGAGTTTGGACTGGAGGTTCAGATGAGCCGCAGCTTTACGCAGGCTTACAGACGCGAGTATACGATGGCGGCTGTGCAGCTGTGCGACCCGCTTGTGATTAATTTGGATGGCAATCTGCCCGAGCTTTCCGACCAGAAGTTTACCTTTGATCTGGATCAGGATGGAATCCTGGATTCGATTTCGAGACTGCAAAGCGGCAGTGGCTATCTGGCATATGACCGAAACGGCGACGGCACCATCAACGACGGCAGCGAGCTGTTTGGAACGAAGTCCGGCGACGGCTTCGGAGATCTGGCACTGTTTGATGAGGACGGCAACGGCTGGATTGATGAGAATGATGAAATTTTTGAGAAGCTTCTCATCTGGACACAGGATGAAAACGGACAGGATAAGCTGTATCATCTGAAACAGGCAGGCGTGGGCGCGATCTGCTTAGAGAGCGTTTCCACACAATTTTCTTTGACAAATGAGCAGAACGTGACGAATGGAATTCTTAGAAATACCGGCGTCTTTCTCTACGAGGACGGTCGCGCGGGAACCGTTTCACACGTCGATCTCGCAACATAATAAAATTTTATAGAATAAACCCTCTGTTTCTTGGCAAGAATAAGCGTAACAGCTACGAAATGGAGGGTTTTTTGATGAGAAAAAAAGAACAGATTATTATGCTCACGTCTTCTCTTTGCGTGTTAACAGCCCTGACAATGACAGGCGTATATGTAAAAGGAAATAATGCAAAGGAACAGAAAAAAGAATACCGCTTAGACCTAACCAATGTGGATCGCGCGGAGAATAAGGAAACGAAGCCACAGAACAATCCGGTCGTTACCGGCGAGACAACAGGCATCGAGGATGCTCCGAATAACGATTTGGACTACGAGCCGGATTTTGAGGATGTTGCGTCCGGTGACGTCAAGAATCCACGTCTGATCCCGTCGGAGATTGCAGAAACGGAGGATGAGCAGGCAAAGGAGGACGACGAGAGCGCGATGAAGGAGGAAGAACAGAAAGAAGAGAATACAGAGGAAACCGAATCTGACAGTACGGACAATGCACAGGCAACCTCCTCGGTTGTGGCAACCAATCTGCATTTTACCGAGGATCAGGTACTCACCCTTCCCGTGGTAGGAAATATCCTCATTAATTTCAGCATGGATGCTCCGGTCTACCATGCAACACTTGAGCAGTACCGGTACAGCCCGGCTCTGGTCATTTCTGCCACAGAGGGCACGGACGTATGCGCCATGTGTGATGCCCAGATCACCGGAATCGCTACGACGCCACAGCTTGGCACACAGGTGACCATGTCGCTTGGCGACGGCTATGAATGTATTTATGCACAGCTGTCTGATGTGCAGGTGGCACTTGGAAGCTTCGTGAAAAAAGGCGATGTGATCGGCAGGATTGCCGCGCCGACGAAGTACTACAGCGTGGAGGGACCGAACCTCTACCTGGAGATGCTAAAAGACGAGGTGCCGGTTGATCCTATGACATTTATGAGC
>CALZEZ010000123.1 GCA_945643825.1 uncultured Lachnospiraceae bacterium | reverse complement strand
GCAACCAAAGACTCCTCTTCTGCCTTCAGATAATAGGAATGCACAAAATAAACATAACTATTCTCTTCAATTCCGGCGAACAATCGACTCTCTCGGGGGAATTTCAGGGAATTCCATCCTATATGAGGAATCTTGAGCCCCTCAGCCTCCGGAATTCGAACAATTCGTCCCGGAAGAATACCAAGCCCACGCACTCCCGGCGTCTCCTCACTTTCTTCAAACAGAAGCTGCAATCCGAGACATACGCCCAAAAAAGGAGTCTTCTGCTCAACCACCTGTTGAATCACTTCTTCCAGGCCATATCCCCGTATTTTGTTCATCGCATCCCCGAAAGCGCCCACACCAGGCAGAATAACATGATCTGCTTTCATAATTGTATGTGCGTCGCGGGTCACCACAGCCTCTTGCCCCAAATACTGACATGCCTTCTCTACACTTTTGATATTACCTGCATCATAATCAATTATTGCAATCATTTGTCATCCTCTCTCTATGTCTGTCTATTCTGCAATATATTGTTCTTCGTCAAGCATTTCACCCTCGTGCGAAACAGCTTCCTTTTCTGAAGCATTCATCTTCCCATCTTCAGGAAACGCTGGTTCTGTGCCTTTTTCTCCCATATAATACTCAAGATTCTCATATGGATTCACATACTCACGACCTTCAAGAACCGCTTTCAAACGCAAGGTGTAACACAAATTGTTTTTTTCCTGCACGATTTCTGATACCTGCAGTTCGTTCAATCCATACACATCCTGCAAGACAGCCAGAATTTCCTGATAACTCCTTTCAACCTCGCCGGTTGCTCCGATAGTGCTGGCATAATCATATAACTCGTTGTACTGAGCAACCCCCTGCATCAGTGCATCAATCGCCTCCAGATCCATTCCGAGTGACGCATAGCTTTGATAAGCATCTAACCGGTGCTGCATCTTCAAGGCAACATATGCCTGATCAAAAAGTGCCTGATCACTCTCTTTTAGTTTTTTTCCATAAAACTCATAATACGCAGTCTTATAGTCATGGTTATAGAAGGCCTTTCTGGCCGTTTCAAGCGATCTCATTTTCGGGTATTGCATCGAAAACAGATAGATTCCTGCAAAAATTGTGAAAGCAAGAATTGCGACGGCAAACAACAGCTTCTTTGAAAATGGTTTTCTATTCCGATCCGGTTTCGCTTTTTCCTTCGGCTTCTTTTCCTTTTTCGGTTTCGGCGGCTTCTCTTTCTTAGGCGCCTTTTCTTTCTTTGGTTTCTGCTTTTTCGCTTTTTCCTTTGCCGGATCCTTTTCCTTCTTCTTTTTCTCTTTCCGTCCCTTCTTGGTGCCATCTGCTGAACGATCCTCGAGTTGCGCAAGGATCTCCGCATTCTCATCACTTAAGTTTACCTCAACGCCCAGCTTTTTTTCTGTGGCATCCTCATCAATCTCTTCTGTAATAAGTTCAAACAGTTTCTCAAAAAAGCCCTTCTTCTTTGGCTTGCCCTCTGCCTTTTGCTTCTTTTCTTTTTTTCCTGCTTTCTCTTTCTTTTTTTCCTCCGGTGCTGCTTTTTCTTCTTCCGCAAGCTCTTCCGCTGGTTCATATGCCGCGATCTTCTCTCCGGAATCCGATTTCTGCAACATGGACTGAATCTCTTCGAGATCCTTATCTCCATCAAACTCTCTTAGAATATCATCAAGAGAAGGGTCTTCTTTTGGTTCCCCCATTCCATACGAAGCTTCCTTTGGCTCCGATTCACCTAATAGTATCTCTTGCGATTGCACCTGCGTATTGGCCGCATTAATTAATGATGCGATCTCCTCCTGAGACATCTGCATCATCCCATCTTCCTCTGGTGCAACAGGTTCTTGTGCAACTACAGACTCGGCAGCATTTGCCTGTGCAAAAAGCGCCGCTATCTCATCTGCTGACAAAGATTTATTCGGATCGTCGCTTACCGGCTCAATCTGAGGTGCAACAATCTCCTGCGGTGACTCTAACGGTTGCTCCTCCACTTCCTCCGGCTGTTCTAACAGCTGATTCTCCATTTCCTCCGGCTGTTCTTCCTCCGTTTCCGGTTCAGAGAACTGCTCCGTGGCATTTGCCTGTGCAAAAAGTGCCGCTATCTCATCTGCTGACAACGCCTTATTCGGGTCGTCCTTTTCTCCGGCAAGCAAATTATCCAACGATGCATTTATCACATCCTCGGTTGCTACAGTCTCCTCTTTATTCTGATTACCTGCCTTTGATTCCCATTCGAGATCCTTATCACGACTTAGCTCTGACACGATATCTAAATCAAAATCCTGGAATCTGTCCTGTAAACTAGGTGCTTTCTCATCCTGCATGGAATTCAAAAGACCATCTAAGTATTCTTCTTGTTGGGAGCTCACAGATTATCCCTACTTTCGTCTTTATCCTATTTATTTTAGCATAGATCCCCATATCATACAAATTTATTTATAAGAAAATCAACAGGATTTTCCGGAACAGAGTATCCTGCCCCATTTAACGAATCAGGCATTTGATACAAAGCACTATGTATTCGATAAAATGTTGCCTTCTGATTATAAGTAGCAATTTTCTCAAATGGCCATCGTATTACTGAAGGATATTTCATTCCCACACCGAGCTCAAGGATGCAAACCTTATGATTTACAGTACCCTGAAGCCATTTCGTATACTTTGCCCAGTCCGCAAAATACCCCTCTTCGCGATATTTCTCCGCATAGATATTATTAAAAACCAATTCTCTTCCACATTTTCTACAATGAGCCTTCTCAGGAAAAGACTGCACGGTATGCATCCTTCTCAAGCTCTCTTTCGCCCAGCTATCCCATCTCTCGTCAGGCTGCTCCCATTCCGCTTCGCAACCTGACGGACATTGCAGCTTATCATATCCGCCACACGGATAAACCTGCCTGCTCTCCTGAAAATCAGCTCTTTTCGCCAAATTATCTGTATTCACGGAAACCAGAAAGTAATTCTTTTTCTGTATCAATTCATTCAGCCTTTTGTATGCAAGTAGATACCTTTCCCCAGTAATCTGCTGATAGGCTTGTCTCATCAAGTATCCCAGCCTCTGCTCAAAATCCATGTTTTCCTGAAAAAGGACTGGCATGGAATTCATAATTTCGTGTTCCGATATTCCCATCTCTTCACCAATTCCAACCAATACCATTTCAGAATCTTCAATATCCTGTCTCAATTTTTCCGCAATATCCATATCCTGTTTTTCTCCCGGCTTCCTGTTTCTAAAAAATGCCACCTGACACCATGTCAGATGGCATTACGCATCCATTTATTTATCTAATACCAAGCTGTCTACTACCCTTACCAGATTACCAATCTCCGGCTTCGATAATTGTGCATCAGCCCCTAATGCCTCTCCCTTCCTACGCATCTCATCGTTAACCAGCGAAGAGAAAATAATAACGGGAATATGCTTTGTCTCATCATCATCCTTTACCAGCTTCGTCAGACGATGTCCATCCATTTCCGGCATCTCAATATCTGTGATAATACACTGTACATGCTGATCCAGTGTGCCCTTTCTCTTACACTCCTGAATGACATCATACGCTTCCTGTCCATTTGCTGTATGTATCAGATTGGTATAACCAACCTTCTTCAGTGAGTCAACAATCAACCTGTTCAGTAATATAGAATCCTCTGCAATCAAAATCGGAACATCACAACGAGTGCGATCACCCATTTCGTCGATTTCGTTCATCTTTAATCCTGTTTCCGGATTGATATCTGTCACAATCTTCTCAAAATCAAGAATGATGATGAGCTTATTATCATACTTGATTATTCCAGTTGAAATACCATCCTCCGCAGTCGATACCGTCGCACCAGGTTTAATAATATCTTTCCATGATACACGATGAATACCCACAACAGAATCAACGTGAAATGCAATGTCCAATTTATTAAAATTAGTAATAATAAACAATCCGCCCGGCTCTGAAACCCCCCGTTGCAAACAGTTTTTCAAGTCAATTGCAGTAATCATTCGATCACGTGGCATAAATATACCTTCAATACTCGGATGTGCATTTGGAACAGGCGTTACCGGCTGATAAGTAATAATCTCACGGATTTTTGCAACATTGATACCATAAGAGTTGCCATTTAGCATAAACTCCAATACTTCCAACTCATTTGTTCCGTTTTCCAATAGAATTTTCGTATCCATTCTTACACCTCATCATATTTTATTTACGGATACCCCGCGTCAAAGTATTACTGTCGATATTATATCATATATTTTCCATATATAATACTTAAAATCGTAAAATTGCTATAAAATTTCATATTATTTATTTAAAGAACAGATTTCGATACCATTTCACAGACTCTATATAGGCCTGATAAACCATATTGTCACTCTGATTCATGATAATCATCTGCCTGGAAATCTCCTGCCAATCTGCATTTTCATAGCAAAGAAGCATATGGTAGACCTCTGCAAGCTCACCTTGATTCTGTAGCAAAGCCTGTCGAATTTCTTTTGAGATATTTATCCGATCAAGAGCCTCAGCAAGCGGCAGATTAAGAATCAAATCCAGCACAGAAAACAGACCAGTAAGAAATAACTCAGAACTTTTTGCCCGTAATTCAAACATTGGAGCGAGAAGTTCCATAAATTTAGCACGTAACAGTGACAACCTCATAATCTCGCTTGGTCTCTCCGAACACAGTTCCTTCGTGATCACCGTATTAATCCATTTTCGAAGCTCCTTTTGTCCCAACATTGCAGCAGCATGTCGAATAGATGTAATCTCACTATTCACTGAAATCTTATTTACCATCTCCAATAAGGAAACAACCATAGCAGTGTCACGACCTATTACATCTGCAACCTTCTGCAAATCAAAATCAGGTGCATTTATCAATTCCAATAGCTGAAGATAATTCACCTTGAGAGGTGTCAACTCAACATTTCCCAGATCCACAGGCAGACGATAGAAATTTCCCTCAAAAAGCTCCAAACCAACTTTTTCCCTCAAAATATCAAATTGCGTCTGTGAATCAATATTTCCGGCACAAAGAGTAATATTCGGAAAGCGACGAGAAAAATAGAACAATGCCTTATCAACATCCGTCTTCTTACAATCCAAAATAAAATAATCCATCAGTTCAAGAACAGCTCTATAGTTTTCAAAATCGGCGATAGGAAGCTTATACATAGCGAGCTTAAATCCTGCCTCTTTCAATTGTTTGAGCCGCTTAACATAGCTATCCTCAGGAACAATCGAATAATCAAAAAGAAGAGTTATTCTTGATACAAGC
>CALZEZ010000122.1 GCA_945643825.1 uncultured Lachnospiraceae bacterium | reverse complement strand
GTGCTTCCTCATTATGAGGATCCGTATATCTTAAGAAATACCAGGAGGAACCAGCCCATTGAGGCATGGTATCCGTCTCACGCTTCGCCGGTCCCTTACAGCAAGGGCATGTAGTATTTACCCAGTCTGTCATGGCAGCAAGCGGTGATTCACCATTATCCGTAGGCATATAGCTCTCAACCTCCGGTAACATTAACGGCAATTCACTTTCATCAAGAGGCACATATCCGCACTTTTCACACTTAACAATCGGAATCGGCTCTCCCCAGTAACGCTGTCTGGAAAAGACCCAATCACGCAGCTTATAATTAACCTTGGCATTACCGATCTTATTCTCTTCCAGGTGCGCTATCATTTTTTCCTTCGCATCCTTAACCTCTAATCCATTCAGGAAATCAGAATTGACAAGTATCCCTGTTGCAACATCAGTAAATGCAGCTGCATTCACGTCAACCTCTTCTCCGTCCTTGGCAACCACCTGAATAATCGGAAGATTAAACTTCTTAGCGAATTCCCAGTCCCTCTCATCATGTGCGGGTACCGCCATGATTGCACCGGTTCCATAGCTCATCAGTACATAATCAGAAACCCAAATCGGTATCTCTTTGCCATTTACAGGATTTATGGCAGTGAGTCCGTCAATCTGGACACCCGTCTTATCCTTTGCAAGCTCCGAACGTTCAAAATCAGACTTCTTCGCTGCCTGATCGCGGTATGCCACTACCTCATCCCAGTTCTTAATTTCATCTTTATATTTATCCAGGACAGGATGCTCCGGCGAAACTACCATATAGGTTACACCAAACAGAGTATCGCAACGCGTTGTATAAATTCGAAGCTTCTCTTCTTTATCCTTAATCAGGAAGTCTACCTCAGCGCCGGTGCTTCGCCCAATCCAATTCTTCTGAGAAACCTTTACTCTCTCGATGTAGTCAACATGATCGAGACCTTCCAAAAGCTTATCCGCATATTCAGTAATCTTTAACATCCACTGACTCTGTGCCTTACGGATTACTTCTGATCCGCATCTCTCACAAACACCATTTACAACCTCTTCGTTCGCAAGACCAACCTTGCAGGAGGTACACCAGTTAATCGGCATCTCTGTTTTATAAGCAAGCCCCGCCTTAAACAGCTTCAAAAAGATCCACTGCGTCCACTTATAATATTCAGGATCAGTGGTGTTGATCTCTCTGCTCCAGTCAAACGAATAGCCAATTGAATGTAACTGCTCCTTAAAATGCTGCACATTATTCTTTGTAACTATCTTGGGATGAATTTTGTTCTTGATTGCATAGTTCTCAGTAGGGAGACCAAATGCATCCCACCCCATGGGAAACAACACATTATATCCCTGCATACGACGTTTTCTGGAAACAATATCCATTGCAGTATAGGGACGCGGATGACCGACATGTAAGCCCTGACCAGACGGATAGGGGAACTCCACCATTGCAAAATATTTAGGCTTACTGTAATCTGTTCCAACCTCAAAGGCCTTTTCATCGTCCCAGATTTTCTGCCATTTTCTTTCAACCAGCTTATGGTTATATAATTCTGCCATTTTCTCTCTCCTTTATTTAATACCAGTCAAAAAAGTAACGCCCCATCTCCCTGAGACGAAGCGTTACACTCCGTGGTAATATAGCCTAAACCACATTTTACTATATTTTCGGAAAAAATCAATAAGTTATCTGCTTGTTACTCCGTAAACTTGTCCACAATATCACCAAGTTCGGATGCCAAAACCTTATTTTGATCTGCCTGCTCCATAATAACGGAGGAAATTGTTGCAAGAGTCTCATTCTTCTCAACAATAGAATGAATTGCCGACTGATTCTCAGCCGTAATCTCATTAACAGTTCCAATGTTTTGTACGATCTGAGACATATACTCCTTCAGATTCTGTACTGCACCATTAATCTTCTCCAGCTGCACCTTAATATCATCCACTGTCTCTTTACACTTCACAGAGTCAACAGCGAATTCACTGAGATTCTCCATAATATTTTTCTCGACGAAGCCTGTGATCTGATCAAAGCACCTGGTAACCATCTCCACGCTTTCATTTGATTCATTACAAATCATTTGAATAGCAGAGGCAGTCTTCTTTGAGGTATCTGCCAGATTTGCAATCTCTGATGCTACCACTGCAAAGCCTCTTCCCGCTTCTCCGGCTCTTGCTGCCTCAATGCTTGCATTGAGACTTAATAGATTGGTCTGACTGGCAATATCCAATATTTCATTTGCCATGTCAGTGATATTCTTAAGCTTCGCCATCTTATTCATGGTATCGTCAATCGACGCTCTGGTCTGCTTCATGGTATCCTGACTGATTGCATAAGTTGTCTGCGCCTTTTGTTCGATTGCTACCGTGTTATCAATAGCATGATCTCCGGATACAAGCGATGCACTTACACTCTGCAGAACCTCTGCAACTGCCTCATCAACATTCTCTGTCTGCACTGCCACATTGTTGACGATATTATTGGTATTCTCCATTGACGCCGACAATTGCTGTGTTGTTGCCACATTATCTGTCACACTCTCCACAAGTTCATTTGCAGAGGCATTCAGCT
The DNA here is from genome assembly GCA_945643825.1 of uncultured Lachnospiraceae bacterium. Taxonomy (GTDB): domain Bacteria; phylum Bacillota; class Clostridia; order Lachnospirales; family Lachnospiraceae; genus UMGS2037. The sequence continues at coordinate 2,753 of CALZEZ010000122.1, read as the reverse complement.
GTTCTGCCTTATCGTCCAAGGTTTTACAGCTTTCCCGAAGCGTACCGACAATATCCTGTAAAGATGAAGCAAGAACCTCTGTCGCTGCAGAAATCTCACCAATCTCATCCTTTCTTCTTGAATACCTGTTAATCTCTTCCTTATTGGAAATATCATAATCCTTAATCTCGTTAATGGCATCCTTAATCGGAAGAATCGGATACAACAACTTAACAATAATCACATAGGTAATAACAATCATGATGATTGTTCCGATCAGACAAATGGCAATTAGCACGCTCCTGATACTTCTGGCTGACGCAAAAATCTCTGTTTCTGTATCAGAAAGCATAAACAGCCAGTTGGACGCAGCATTATAGTGGTAGGTTGCTATATATTTCTGACCATCTCTCTCATAGGAAAAGTTTCCATCCCGATCAACACCACCGGCTGTCACCTCATCACAAATCGTCACAAAATCCGGTTCAATATCGGTCATTACTTTCTCCGGGTCCTCATGGAAGGTATAGAGCTTGGTTGCTGTATTGATGAAGCAGTACTCAATATTCTCCATTCCTTCTGTATGTAAGCTACTTAACATCTCGACAAGACCATTGGTAAAAATACCGATACCAACAAGTCCTGCCGGATTACCCGAATCATCAAGAACAGCCTGATACATCGAAAGAATCTGCTGACCACTTGCGGGCGAGATGATGAATCCTGTGTTATAAACACCATCTGCACTTAACATCGCATCCTGTAAGGCCTTTAAGGAGTCTCCCTCTCTTGTTGTAATGCCTACAACCTTAGCATTGGTATGTGCGAGAACATGTGTATTCCATTCACTTGCATAGATCCCTTCCAGATTTTCAATATCTGCTGAGAACTTCTCCGTGTAATCCTGCGCAGCTTTCACAGCAGCTGCATCAGAGGGATTCTTCATAACTGCAAGAAGCTCTCCGGATCTGCTGTAGGCTGTCAGTATCCCTTCCATCGCTTCTACATAATTCTGTATGATCTGGTTGCGCTCCTGAACCATTGTCAGCATATTATTAACTGCACTCTCTCTGGCATCGTTTGTCACCTTATTGGTTACAAAGACACTTACGAGGAGCATTACCACAATCTGCAGGATCAGTACACCTGCCAGTATTTTTGAACCAATCTTAATATGCAATTTCTTCATAGTTATCCTCCTGTATTCTGTAGTACGACTGGAATCAATCAATTTTTTATTCTACCATATCTTTCGACAAAAAACTACATTTAACGAAGAAATCCTATTTTATATAATTGAATAATACTTTTGTTTATTTTTACACAATTCTTGACACAGTGACACATTATGCTATACAATTTATATAAATTTGTTCGATAAGAAAGGACGTGACCCACATCATGAAGAACAAAAAAATGTCAACAACAATATCCATCTGCATTGCCGGAATCACAGTAGCATGTCTGCTGTTTCTGTTCCTGACAACAAATTCCGGCACTACTTCACTCATGCGCCAGACCGCCATTAATAATATGAATACAGCTCTTGCCGGTCAGACTGCTTTACTGGAACAGTATATTGATTCTGCAGAGCGTATCCTGCTTCAATATTCACAGGCAGGAGAAATCACCGCTGTTACCTCTTCTCCTTACAACCTGATTTATGTCGCAGAGGCACAGAGTTATACCTCCCGATACTATGATGATCTTGACAACTGGGAAGCCATCTATGTAAGTGACTGGAATACCACAGTTCTTGCTCATTCAAATGAAAGCGCTGTTGGCATGACAGTCCGTCCCCCCGAACAGCTTGCCGAATATCGTGCCAGCATGACTGATCAGCCGAATGGCTTCTGCAATGGCGGTGTCATTATGTCTCCTGTATCCGGTCAAATGATTCTGAATCTGCGCAAAGCCATCTATGCAAAAGACGGAATCACTCCGATCGGCCTAGTCGGCGGTGGTCCATTTATCTCCAACATTGAAAAAGAACTGGAGAAAATCAATGTCAATGGTTTAGAGCACGCACAGCTCACCATATTGGATGCCAAGAACAGTATTTATATCCTGAACAATGATGAATCGCTGATTGCCCAACCGGTTGAAGATCCAACCTATCTGCAGGTAATCGAAGCGGCCAACGCCGGCATGGTATCCGACAACATGAAATTTACAGACGCCTCCACCGGGGAGGCTTCCATTCTTTCCTATAATTATATGCCACAGTATGGATTAATCCTGCTGATGGCGAGTCCGGAATCAGAGGTATTTGCAGCCAGCCGGGAGAATGCCAATAAGCTGTTCTTCTATTGTATAGTTGCCTGCATCCTCATCATTTTGTTCTGTTATCTGGTATCTCGCATCGTAACAAAGCCTCTCGAAAAGGTACAGCAGGCTGTTGACGAGCTCGGACACCTTCATTTGAAGCAAAGTGAAGCAATTCAGGCTTATGTAGGCACCAGAAGCGAGGTTGGTAAAATAGCCTCATCGGTTGATCGCTTATCAGAGGTATGGAGCGAAATTATCAATACCATGGACGGCTGTGCTCAATCACTGACACAGAGCGTCAGCACAATGAACGAAGCGTCCGATTCCCTTGTTGATTGTGCTACCGACAACATGGCAACCACAGAAGAATTATCTGCAAGTATTGCCAGTGTAAACACTTCGATCCAACAGGTTAACCAGGAAGTTGATTCCATTAACCAACTGGTGGATGATGTAAATGCGAGAGTTTTAGACAGTAATAAAAAGAGTGTTCATGTACTATCTGC
>CALZEZ010000121.1 GCA_945643825.1 uncultured Lachnospiraceae bacterium | reverse complement strand
GGAACGGTAATAGTGAAAGTGAATCCATCCGTATAGCCCTCTTCTGCCAGAATCTCCTTTGCCTTCTCTACATTCGTAGGATATGCATCATTGAGCTCCTCAACATAATATTTACCAAACGAGGGATACATTGCACTTCCAAGAGGAGAACCCTTGCCGTCAAATGCCGTATCAAAAAGCTCTTTTCGATCCAAAGCATAGCAAAGCGCCATGCGAACTCTCTCATTATCAAATGGTGTAACTGCATTATTCAGGTATAATGCCTGAACCAGATTCATGGTGCCCTCATAGATTTCAAACTCACCATTAAGCTGATCTACCTGCGCAGAAGTCAGTCTCATGAACATATCCATGGAACCGCCATTCAAATCCATAACAAGGGAATCCGCATTAGCACATACCTTTAATGTGATGTGATCAATATCCGGCTTTCCACCCCAATAATCTTTATTACTCTCGAGAATCACATTTTCCTGTGGTGCTCTGGATACATACTTGTAGGGACCTGTACCAATTGCCTTTTTCTCCGGCTCTGTATTGGAAGCCGGGATAATGGCTGTTGTAAGATTGGCAAGAAACTCCGTGTCCGGAGTAACAAGAGATACCTCTACCGTCTTATCATCCAATATGGTTACGGCATTGATATTAGCAAACGCCGCTACCAGTGGATCTCCGTTACTGGTATCGGCGCATCGATCTAAAGAATATTTAATATCCTCCACCGTTACCAGATTTCCATCATGGAACTTGATACCCTCACGAAGTGTAAAGGTGTAAGTGCCGCCATCTTCTGAAATGTTTACTTCACTGGCTACTGCGGGGATGAAATTGCCATCGCTGTCGGGCTTTACAAGACCCTCATAGATATTGAAGAATACTTCCTTCGTTCCTGCCGCAACAACTTTGTGTGGGTCAAGACTATCTTCGATATCCTGCGCTATTCCGATGGTAATCTGAGAATCTGCATCACTCCCCTTATCGCCTGCGCATCCGCCCAGTGCAATAGTAAGTGCCGTAAACATAGCGATCAGAAGAAGCTTAATGCTTTTTCTTTTCATGTTTACTTTTCCTTTCTCAATTACTGAAATGTGCTTGTATCTTTCAACACAAGCACATTGTATACAAAGGTTTCTATACAGTCAAGTACAAAAATAAAAACAAAGTATTCTTTATTCGTGTCTCAACGCTTCTATTGGACTGAGCTTTGCTGCCCTCTTTGCCGGATACATTCCAAAGAAAATACCAACCGCAGAAGAAAACAGAGATGCACCAAGTACCGTGGAAATCTTGACATGTGCTGAAAAGCCAAGTGCAGCGCAAGCCGCAAATGCACCTACAATACCAATCGCAATTCCTATGATACCTCCCAGAAGCGTGATAATGGCAGATTCAGACAGAAACTGAAGCAAAATGGAGGATGTCCTTGCTCCCAGTGCTTTTCTGATACCAATCTCTCTGGTTCGCTCGGTTACCGATACAAGCATAATATTCATGACGCCGATTCCACCTACTAACAGGGAAATCGCAGCAATCAGAACAACGAACATCGTAAGCATATCCATCATTCCATTGATTTGTCCCATCTGTTCTGCAAAGCTTTGAACCTGGACGATGTTTTCACCCCGGATATTATGTCTGGTTTCAATCAATCTGATTGCATCCCGTGCAACTGGTGCACAGTATTCATTTCCCTCAGTGATGATCAGAACTTCCTGAAAATCCTCCAGCCAGAACCCATAGGATGCATTGAGCAGATTAATCGGAACCTCTACCTGAATTCTGGCATTTTGTCCATTCATCATATTAAGAAGTGTGGAACTGTCATCCTCACGGATTCCTACAATACGAAGCTCCTGTGTGACATCATACAGCGTCACATTAACCGTCATGCCGATAACATCAGATGTTCCAAACAAGGCCTTTGCTCCGCTCTCGGAAATGACACAGACCTTATTGCCCATATCATTATCCGCTGCTGTAAAGTACTTTCCTTTGATAATATCTCTCTTATAAATAAATTCCAGGTTCTCATTTCCGGCTTCAATGGATGCATCCAGATTACCCTTTCGTCCCTCAATCTTTCCGCCGTACCACATATAATCCGGTGTTGCTCCGATTACATGATCAATATTCTCCTCAATTGCATCAAAATCGTTCTGATTCATTGTAATACTCTGATCATTGTTCTTGTTATCTATATAAAGATAAATCTGTCCGCCCGCCATGGCGTTTAGCTCACTGTTCATCTCCTTTGAGATGCCGTTACCGACAGAAATAATCATAATAACGGAGGCAATACCAATAATAATGCCAAGCATTGTAAGAATGGATCTGCCTCGATTGCTCTTGATATTCATCAGCGCAATCTTAATATATTCTATTACCTGTGACATATAATTACCAAGCCTTTCCCATTGCCTACACGCTATTCTTCAGGCTGCTCTTCCACATTCTGAGGCATCTGCACTACATTCATACCTTCTGTCACACTGGAGGAATCCAGAACAATCTGATCCTCGGTTGACAATCCGCTCAGAACCTCTGTATAAAGATCAGAGGTAATACCGGTTGTAATATCTTTTCTTACAACAACTCCCTCTTCAACAACATAAACGAAATCACCATTCATATCCGCATTGATTACTTCATTCGGAATAAGAATCGCCTGTTTGCTAGCTGCCGTATACAAACGAACCTTTGCCTCGATACCTAAGAAAATTCCATCGTCCGGATTTTTAATGTGAATAAGTGCCTGTACAATAGAGCTTCCGGCTGCATTCTTGGTTGCCATATGATAGATCTTGGAAATCTCGCCTTCGTACGCATTACCGGCAATTGTCAAATCTGCCTTCTGTCCGATCTTAACCTTCTCCAGATCGTACTTTGTCACTTCAATCTTGACACATACCTCTTTGTTGCTCTGCACCTCCAACAGCTCCATTCCCTCTGTGGCAAGTGCTCCTTCCTTTGCACTGATTGCGGTTACGATTCCATCAAACTGTGCAACCACACCATTCTGGGCTGTCTCAAGATTTTCCTCCGCAATCTGCTGCGAGAGTTTGGATTCATTGGCATTGGCATTCAGGCTTGCTGCATTATATTTGCTGCTCTGGGAAGCTTCATTTCCATTCTTCTGAGATTTCATCTCCGTCTGTTTCTCTTCATATTTTCTGAGAACCTCTTCCGCATCATCAATCTCATACTGCATTTGTCTTAGCTCCAGATTCTGATCAACCATTGCCAGATCATAACTATTCTGGGTGATTTCACTCTGAATATTACGGATTCTCCAGTTAATCTGTTCTCTGGCCTCACCGGTTTCAGCACTTGACAGATTTGCCTGCTCTGTCTGAAGCTTCTTCTGTAGCTCTACATCCTTCTTGCTGTACTTGTTTTTCATCTCATTTGTCTTATTGAGTAAGACATCCTTCATCTGCTTCACAAGCTCGCGTTGTGCAGCAATCTGCTGTTCCAGGATATCAAGGTTTGTAGATGCCTCTTCATATTTCCCGCCGCTCTGCTTATTCTGCTCTGCAGTACCAAGATAATTGTTTACCGCTGCCTGTGTGCGATATTCTGCCTGTTGTTTCGCAGTTTCCAAATCTGCCACATCATAAGCTACCAGAACATCACCACTGTGAATTTCATCTCCCAGCTCAGCATTCACTGCCATGATACTTGCGCCAACCGGAGAATAATAAGTCTTTGTCTGCTCACTCTCGACAGTTCCACTCGTTGTCAGCACCTGATCGATATCACCGATCTGCGCATTCGTCGTCATCACCATCATCGGCTGAGAAGCCTTAACACGGCTTGATACTACAAAATAAACAGCGACAACACCAATTAAACTGAAAATAACAATGCGACGCTTTGCTTTCTTTGATAATTTTTTCTTCATTATTCTTCCCCTCTCTTTGAGTCAAATTCTACCTGACCATCCTTAATCCTGATGCGTCTCTCTGTCTGATCTGCAATCTCATTATCATGTGTGATAATGATTACCGTACGACCTTCCTTATGTAGCTCCTTGAGTATCTGCATTATCTCCTTTGTGGAGCCCGAATCCAGATTACCTGTCGGCTCGTCGGCCAGAATAACCGGCGGAGCCTGTGCAATTGCGCGGGCAATTGCTACACGCTGCTGCTGACCCCCGGACATCTGAGCCGGTTTATGATCCAAACGATGCCCGAGCCCCACCTTCTCAAGGGCAGCAACCGCAAGCTCCAGTCTCTCTTTTCTGCCAACTCCCCGATAGATGAGGGGAAGCTCCACATTCTCCACCGCTGTGAGATTCTGAATCAGATTAAAGCCTTGAAAAACAAAGCCGATCTCTTTATTTCGGATATCAGACAGCTCATCATCTGACATAGAGGATACATCGATGCCTCTGAGCTTATAGCTTCCAGAGGTCGGAACATCAAGACAACCGAGCATATTCATCAGTGTCGATTTTCCGGATCCGGAATGACCGATAATGGCAACAAATTCATGATCGTCAATCTCCAGGCTGATATGATCCAAAGCACGAACTTCATTCTCACCTGGATTATAAATCTTGCACATATCTTCGATTTGTACTAATGCACTCATATCCTTACCTCTTTGTATTGTTGTGTTGTTTTATTGTTGTATTAGGCGATTAATACATTAATGCAAAAAAGAATGAATGTCAATACTTTTTGTAAAAAAAAATTAACTTTTTTTATCTGTTCATCGAACGAGATTCATAATCAGGAGAGAATTTGGTGTTTTGACATATTTTATGAAATCTCATAAAAATGCGCTGCATGATCGGATCAATATTCTGTTGTCCGGCCTCCAATAAGACAACAAGAAACTGCATCGAGCTGTATCTGGTACAAATATCAACATTTCTTATGTTCTCGCGTATTGCGATTTCCATTTCATGCATTGCCTGCTCAATATCATCGATGTAAATCGTTTCCTCAGCTTTCACATCCAGTGTAATCAATGCCACATGACAGGTATGTTTATATCTCTCACAAACTTTGCCAAGATATTCATACAGCTTTGCAAATTCCCGGTATTCTACCTCCATGGCACCATCATAGCTTCCGGATTGCCGGATTGACTCCATCAATTTCTCAATGTCAATCGCTGCACTGTCTGCCAGAAACTCATTCTTCTGTTCATAATACCAATGATAACCATTTTTACCCTGATGCTTTACGTGGTACAATGCCTTGTCCGCTTTTGACAAGACCTCCTGAAAATCATCCCCGGGCGCACATTTACAGATTCCCATCGAAAGAGATGCCCCCTGTATCTGAATCTTCTCCTTCTTCTTTTGTTCAAAATGCTGCATCGCCTGGTTCAACAATCCGGTAACACACCCTCGATCCGCTGTA